>CBDUBK010000369.1:0-3499 GCA_965365375.1 uncultured bacterium
TGATGGTGGCATTCAGCATCCGCTAAATTAATTTATCATTCACAACCATTTGAAAGCTGTAAGCTATTTTTGTCGGCTAACATCAATGAATATGAAATTTTTCCTCTTTGCAGGGTTTTCTTTATTTGTAATGGCTGCACAGGCCCAGAAATCCAATCCCGCCAAACCAGTTCCGTCCAGGCCGGCCGTAAACACTCCCGTATTAAAAAACGCGAATGATTCCATGAGTTATGCCATCGGGCTTAGCGTTGTAAATTTTTATAAAGAACAGGGCATCCAGCTGAACCCTGCCATGGTTACCAAAGCCATCACTGATGTGAAGACTAATAAAAAACCTTTGCTCACCGAAGAACAGTCCAACCTGATCTTCATGTGCCATTCCAACCCCCAGTTATGTGATTATGTAAAAAAAGGGGAAGCCTTTCTTGCAGAAAATAAAAAGAATAAAAATATTAAAGTCACTCCTTCCGGGCTCCAATATGAAATAATACAATTGGGCACAGGTCCAAAACCCCTTGCAACAGATACCGTGATTGCGCATTATGCGGGCACACTTTTCACAGGACCTGAATTTGACAATTCATTCAAAAGAGGTGAACCATTGACGATTCCTGCTAACAGGGTTATCAAAGGATGGACAGAAGGACTGCAACTGATGCCTGTTGGTTCCAAATTCAAATTCTATATTCCTTACCAGCTGGGTTATGGACTAAACGACCAGGGTGCTGCGATCCCCGGCGGATCAGTGCTGGTATTTGATGTGGAACTTATTGGTATCAAGGGCAAGTAAAGCTAATAACCATCGGCCTAACCGGCTTTTCTCTGCTGGGCCCATTTCATGGCTTTCTGGAACTGTTCTTTTTCCGAGAGATTGGTATTATCAAGCAGTAAGGCATCCTCTGCTCTTTTGAGTGGACTCACCTTGCGGTTGCTGTCAATATAATCACGCATTTCGAGGTTAGACTTTACTTCATCAATGGTGATGTTGGGATTCTTCTCAAACATTTCAGCGAACCTTCTTTGTACCCTTACAGCATTGTCGGCTGTCATAAAGATCTTGAGTTCGGCATCAGGAAAAACTACTGTACCAATATCCCTTCCGTCCATTACAATTCCCCGGTTCTTCCCTAATTTCTGTTGCTGCGCCACGGCATATTTGCGCACTTCCCGGATCGCAGCTACTTCGCTGACCTTTTCAGCGATTACCAGGTCACGGATCACGTACTCCACATTTTCTCCATTGAGAAAGATCTCGGATTGCTGGCTTTTATCATTGTACTCAAAATCGAGGGAAATATCCTTAAGCGCTTTTTTTACCTGCTCTGTATCGGTCCAGTCAATATGGTTCCGGAGAAAATGAAGCGTGATCGCCCTGTACATTGCCCCGCTATCCACATAAATATATCCCAGGGCCTTGGCCATCTGTTTGGCGAGGGTGCTTTTGCCACATGAAGACCATCCATCTATGGTAATGATGATTTTTTTCATTCGGTCTTACAAAAATGCCAACTAATAGGCAGACAGCAAAAAGCCTTTTGTTTCATTTCATCCCAGCGATGAAAAAAAATCCGTTCACACATTCTACCTGGTTTGCGGGAAAAGCGCAGTCAAAAAAAATCCCACCAGCCAATGTGGCTGATGGGATTTACTATTTTGAAAATGATCCTATGCTTTTGATTCCTGTGTGGTAGCACCCTGCTTCATGGTGAACACAAGTTTGCCATTTTCTTTATCAAGCCCCGCAATAAGTACATCACCTGCCTTGATATTCATATTGAGGATCTCCTCGGCAAGCGGGTCTTCCAGGTATTTCTGGATCGCCCTGTGCAATGGACGGGCACCGAACTGCTGGTCATAACCTTTATCCGCGATGAAGCTTTTGGCTTCTTCGGTAAGTTCAAGGCTGAAGCCCAGGTTGATCAGCCTTTTCATTACACCCTTCATCAAAATATCAATGATCTCGAAGATATTTTCCTTGGTGAGTGAATTGAAAATGATCACATCATCAATACGGTTGAGGAACTCAGGAGAGAAGGTACGTTTCAGTGCTTTTTCAATCACTGCCTTATTGTTCTCATCACTGCTCTGTAACCTTGAGTTGGTAGCGAAACCTACACCTTCACCAAAATCCTTCAACTGGCGTACACCAATATTGGATGTCATGATGATGGTAGTATTCTTGAAATCAACCTTACGGCCAAGTCCATCGGTCAGCTGGCCATCATCCAGTACCTGCAGCAGGATATTATAAATATCAGGGTGTGCTTTTTCAATTTCATCCAGGAGGATCACACTATAAGGCTTACGGCGCACCCTTTCGGTCAACTGGCCGCCTTCTTCATAACCCACATATCCGGGAGGCGCTCCTATCAGTCTGGATACAGTGAATTTTTCCATGTATTCACTCATGTCAATGCGGATGAGTGCATCTTCACTGTCGAACATATGGCGCGCCAGTGCACGGGCAAGCTCGGTTTTACCAACACCAGTTGGTCCAAGGAAAATGAAAGTACCGATTGGTTTTTTCGGATCCTTCAGACCTACACGGTTACGCTGTATGGCCTTCACCACTTTCACGATCGCTTCATCCTGGCCTACAACCATTCCCTTCATTTCTTCAGACATCTTACGCAGCTTCTGCGTTTCCGCTTCCACCATACGTTTAACAGGTATGCCTGTCATCATGCTTATCACTTCCGCGATCTCTTCCTCACCTATCGGGTAACGTTTATGCTTGCTTTCTTCTTCCCACTGGGTTTTTGCTTTTTCAAGGTCTTCAGCGAGACGCTTTTCATTATCCCGCAGGGCTGCGGCTTCTTCAAACTTCTGGCTTTTCACCACCCTGTTTTTCTCCACCTTGATATCCTCGATCTTTTTCTCCAGGTCAAGAATATTCTGTGGCACGTTGATATTTTTCAGGTGAACCCTTGCGCCTACTTCATCCATCACGTCAATCGCCTTGTCGGGCAGCAAACGGTCTGTAATGTAGCGGTCACTCAGTTTTACGCAGGCATCAATAGCTTCCTGGTCGTAGTTCACATTATGGTATTCCTCGTACTTCGATTTGATATTATTCAGGATCAGGATGGTATCATCCACACTTGGGGGTTCTACCATCACTTTCTGGAAACGCCTGTCGAGTGCTCCATCCTTTTCAATATACATCCTGTATTCATCAAGCGTAGATGCACCAATGCACTGGAGTTCACCACGGGCAAGAGCGGGTTTGAAGATGTTGGATGCATCGAGGGAACCTGAAGCACCACCGGCACCAACTATGGTATGGATCTCATCGATAAAGAGGATCACATCACGGTTCTTTTCCAGCTCATTCATGATGGCTTTCATACGCTCTTCAAACTGGCCGCGGTATTTGGTACCGGCTACCAGCGCTGCAAGGTCCAGGGAGATCACTCTTTTATCAAAGAGCACCCTTGATACCTTACGCTGAACGATACGAAGGGCGAGGCCTTCCACGATAGCTGTTTTACCTACCCCA
>CBDUBK010000370.1:0-3486 GCA_965365375.1 uncultured bacterium
TCCCGGACGGAAATTATACGCGATGAAGGCCTGCTGCAATGAGAACAGATTCTCATTAGTCATGCTTCCAAATGGGTCATCGAACTCTTTTGAAATCAGGGCTACAAGATCAAATCCCAGTGAGAGATTTTTATAAGCAAACCTGTTGTTCCAACCCCCCGCCCATGACCGGTTGCTGGTTTCCACATCACCTGTTATATCGTGATATCGTAGGTTCTGGACAGGATCTGTGAATTTTACGGCGATATTATTAAAATGTAAACCTGAAGTCCATTTAAAATTTTCATGACTGAGGGTGGTACCTAGCTGCACGCGGTGCATTGTTGAAACGGCACCGGGAAAAATAGTAGCGATGTATGAGGATCCGGGCACCATCACTTCCACTGTTGCGCTGGAAATAAAATCCCTTTTCTCAAATTGATAGGAGAATTGCAACCTGCCATGGAAGATTGAAGCCCCGGTACCCAGTTGCAGGTTATAGAAGCCTGAATCCGGTTTTGCAGGGATATAGGGGGCGAAGAAATTGAACATTGGAATGACAGGTTCGAAGTAATACACATCTGTCAGCGGGAAACTATGATCATAGAAATAACCTGCCTTTGCATACGATGCAAAAACTTTCAGGTATTCATTGGTTGAACCTCCCAGGCCGGCAAGCAGGTCGATGGCTGTGCTGATATAGGGATAAACCGTATTGCTTTTCTTTGACGAAAGATCAGTTACGATTCCCGCCTGTACATCGAAAAAATTCCTGTAGCTGAGGTCTACGGAAGGAGTAAGCAGGAACTGGCTGGCTCTTAACGATGACCAGGATTGTGATAGTTGCGGCATGCCGCCGCTTGTAAGACTGGTAAACTGGTCATGACGATAACGGATATGCCTGAAACTGAAATTGACAGCAGGAGATAATTCCCAGTTTCCAAAATGAGAGGAATAGCGAATCGTGTTCCTCGCAAGGATGTTGTCGCGTTCATATTCCCCCAAACCATCATAATCATAAGCTGGAGCATACGTGCGCACAATATGTGCGCTGTAATCGCCATTGCTGGCAGCATAAGCCGCACTCAGCTCATTGGTAAAAGATTTACCAAGTTTGGATCTGAGTTTCACCTCCGCATTCCAAAGCAGGTCATTGCCGTACTGGTCTTCATGATATTGAACAGGTCCTTCTGTAGAACTCAGTTCAGATTTCATATCCTGGCGTGTAAGATTAAAACGTCCCGAGATTTCGTGCCTGTTATTGATGATCAGGCTGGCATCTGTATTCACCCGGTAGCGGTCAATTTGTCTGGGTGATCGGATAAAATAATTATCTCTTTTGAATTCCGGCATCACATCATGAAGATATCCCAGGGAAGCGCCTATATTCAGTCTTTTTGAACGATACCTGCCACCCACCTGGTAAGCATGGTATAGATTCTTGTTTGATTCCGGATCCGTTATATTAGTCGGGCTGTAAGATCCTTTTGTGACCAGGTGCGTTTGTCCCCCTCCGGAGATTTTCAATCCATCTGCTGATGCCTTTCTTGTTTTAATAAGGACCAGTTGCTGCTGCTTGAAAGCCCCGTTCAACTGGGCAAGTGCATTCTGCACCAGCCTTACCTCTTCAATGTCCTGTATGCTGTAAACGTTTACATCTGTTACCATATTTCCATCTACAACAAAGACGAGCGTATTGATATTGGTATTCATTCCGTACAGCCAGCCACTGATCAGTTCTGAAAGATTACTATAGGGGAATTTTTCAAGGTCGGCACCCCTGATCATGATAGATTGTACAAAATCTTTTTTCAGCTGGGTCCTGCCCAGGTCCAGGTAATTGCTGTCTGTTAGCTGTGATTGTGCACTCCAGCAAATCATCACAAAAAATAAACTGAATAACTGTTTCATAAGCCTCAATGGGTAAGTCCTGGTTTAAATAGCATTAACTGGTGATTGACAGCAATAATAGTATCAGGGCTGCTTCATCCATCTTTTTCTTTTATTGGCAAGATAACGGTCAAGCAGGAAGAGTCCCAGTACAATGTTCAGCATCATGAATACATTCATGAAAGTATTGTTGAACATACTTGTGTAATCAACCTTAGTAAAATCAACTCCCAATGTTTTGCCTGAATTGTTTCCTTCCGACCAGTCGATCTGCGCGATGCCATACCCTAAAAAAGCGATGAGCATGGTAATAAAAAACAAACCGATACCCCAGATCACTTTCTGGTTGATATAATTTCTTGCAGCAGGAGTGATCTGCAGCCTCGCGATTTCTTCCATTACGTTTTTGGTGAAACGCATGGATGGCTGTTCCAGCTCGGACAGGTTGATGGTTTGGTGCAGTTCCAGCAGTTCAGCATATTTCAGCCGCCATTCACTATTTTCTGCTATGAGTTTTTCAATGGCAGATTTTTCTTCCTGGCCGGCACTGCCATCGATATAATCCCACAGCCTGCTTTCTATTTGTTCAAGGTTATTCATAACCTGTTTATTTAAAAGTCAATTAATAAATATCTTTTACTTCTGCACTGAAATATTTTTCCATCTTTTCTTTCAGCCTGCCCCGGGCCCGGTGCAACTGCACTTTCACTGCATTCACTTCTTTTCCCAGCACCTGCGCGATCTCTTCGAGCGTTTGTTCGCCTTTATAAAACAGCGTGATCACCTGGGCATCATCAGGACTCAGCATCTTAATGGCTTCATTCACCATCTGCATCCTGCTTTTCTGTTCCACCTGGTTCGCCTTCATGCCACCGTCAATATTATCGGCACTTGCAAAAACCTTTTCATTATCGAGCGACTGCACTTCTATCTTTTTCTTCCTGAGGAAGGTGATGCAGGTGGTTGTGGTTACGGTATAAAGCCAGGTGCTGAATTTTGACTGTCCTTTGAAATCCTTCAGCGCCCTGTAAGCTTTAATAAAGACATCCTGGGCCACTTCCTCGGCATCTTCCCGGCCTTTGATATAACGAAGGGTAATGGTGAATACAAAGTTCTGGTATCGGTCCACCAGTAGGGCATAGGCCTGCTGGTCCCCGTCCAGTACCCTGGCGATTATATCAATATCAGCCGTTTCAGTGTGCATTCTGAAAGTAAGACTACGTATTTTAGTGGTAGGTTACAAAGTTCAAAGTCAAAATTCAAAAGTTAAAATGAGTGTATGACTAAAGCAGTATTGTTTTGGTTGTTTAGAGGCTAGTTCCCGCAAAGAGCGCAGAGGTTTCACGCAAAGACAGCAAAGAAAAAAAGACGCAATATGAACATGGAACTTCTAAGACTTGCATGTCCCGCAGACGCTACTTACCGCTTCTTCCCGTCCTTAACGCCCGGCTATATCACATTGTTCTATAAGGCTTCCAGCTTTCGCTAAAGCCTCAGTTGGCACCAAAAAAATTATTCAAAACCCTGTAACCCGCTTTCCCCGGCCGTAGTCAGATGTATTGTAACCGGCCATGAAAAATAAATTCCAAAAGCTGTAACCTGGTTCAAAACAGGGTA
>CBDUBK010000371.1:0-3476 GCA_965365375.1 uncultured bacterium
AATGGAAGTCGTGAAAGCCTTGGTGCAGGAACCGATCGGGAAAAGGGTATTCACTGTCACCGGCAATTTCTGTTCAACATCCCTGAAGCCAAAACCTTTTGCATAGACCAGTTTATTTTTTTCCACTACAGCCACTGCAAAACCAGGCGCATTCCAGGTTCTGAGTACACGCTCGAAAGCAGTATCAAGTGAAGCCAGTCTTTTATCAACAATATTCTGGGCGTACATACCCAGGGCAGCAAATGCCAGCAGGCAGGTGGTCACTAATTTTTTCATATGCTTTGGTTGATGATTTATTTTTTTCTTCTTTTTATATCCTCTGCGCATCCTCCTTTCTGCGCCAGCCATAGCTTTAGCGAAGGCTGGTTCCCCATTCTTCGCCAGCCGTCCGCGTGCCGCTGAAGCTTTAGCGAAGGCGCAAGCTTTAGCGAAGGCCTGGCAGCGCCAGCCGTAGCTTTAGCGAAGGCTGGTCCTTTTCTCTGCGGTAAAAGAAAATCTCACAATTGAAAAGTATAATTTTTATTAACTCAACGCCTGTTCCAGGTCACCAAGAATGTCTTCAACATTTTCAATACCCACGTTCATTCGGATCAGTCCATCAGTAATGCCATATTTTTCTCTTTGTTCCTTTGGCACACCATAATGGGTCATCGAAGCCGGATGTGAGAGAAGCGTATCTACTGTGCCTAATGATACGGTACGGGTGCACATCTGCAAACGGTTCATAAAATCAACCCCCGCCTGCAATCCGTCCTTCAATTCGAAACTTAACATACCGCCTGCCTTCCTCATCTGCTTTTGCGCGATGGCATGATCAGCATGAGAAGTAAGTCCTGTATAGTTTACACGGCTGATTTTATTATGTTGCTCCAGGTATTCTGCAACCCTCATGGCATTTGCACAATGACGGTCCATCCGGATCTCCAGGGTTTTGATACCCTGCACCAGTAGAAAGGCATCAAAAGGATTTGAATTGCCTCCCATCAGCCGGTGCACTTTAGTAATGCCAGTTTTCATTTTTTCCAGATCAGCGCCTAATAAAATTCCGCCGATAGCGGTTCCATGCCCGTTCAGGAATTTGGTAGTGGAATGTACCACGAAATCCACCCCGGCCTGGAAAGGCTGCTGGAGGTAGGGAGTGGCGAAAGTATTATCACAGGCTACCAGCAGTCCATGTTTTTTAGCAAGTGATGTCAATGCCTCCAGGTCCACACACTGAATGGTTGGATTCGCAGGAGTTTCGAGGTACATCATCTTCAGGCCTTTTTCCTTTTTCAAAAGATCCTCTACCCTGCTGAGATCCCGCAGGTCAGCGATCACCGCCTCGATTCCAAAACCAGGGAGCAGTTTTTCCAGCATTTCATCTGTGCCGCCATACAATGAAAAATGGGTAAGCACTTTATCACCCGGCTTGAGGTTGGCCATAAAAAGCGTGGTGATGGCCGACATGCCGGAAGCATGCAGGATTCCCTTCACTTCCATGTTGAGCCCAAAACATTCAAGCGCCGCTATTTTTTGTTCGGCCTCGGTAACTGTGGGATTTCCCCAGCGGGAATAGATATATCCTTCTTCCTGTCCGCTGAATCTTTTCATGCCCTGTTCAGCCGTGTCGAACACATAAGTGCTCGAGGCATAGATCGGAACCTGGTGGGCATAACGCGGGTCCTTTTCGTGTCCTGCATGAACGGCGGCTGAACCGAAACCCTTCGGTGAAAAATTTTTATCCATCTATTGCCTGCTTTTTTTGTTAATTAGTGTAAGAATCGAGCGCTCAAAAGTATTCAGAATAACGATGCCTGCATGTATGAATGATAAATTCAGGAATACATGAAAGAAATTTTACTTCAACTCGCCGCGTATAATGCCTGGGCCAACCAGCTCCTGCTTGAAACGATCCAGGCCTTGCCGGAAGAGAAACAACAGCAGCAGGTGGCCGGGAGTTTCCCAACACTATATCATTGTGTATTGCATATGTATGATGCGGAAAGCATCTGGTGGCAGCGGCTGAAACTCCAGGAGCATGTACGCATTCCCAGCCTGGGTTTTAATGGTGATATGAAAGAGCTGGGACAGCTGGCCTTATTACAGAACCGGCAGTGGAAGGACTGGATCAGCATGGCCGGTGAGCACATGCTGCAGCATGAGTTCAAGTACCAGAATTCAAAAAGGGAAAGTTTCAAGCAGCCCATTTACCAGATGCTGTTTCATCTGTTCAACCACGGCACCTATCACCGCGGGCAGTTGGTAAATATGTTGAGGCAATTGGGTGTGACGAAGATCCCGCAGACGGATTTTATTGTTTTCTCCCGCCGCAAAAAACCTGCTGAGCCGGCGGCTGCACGGCATTGAATCATATCCCCCCATTAAAAAAACCCCGCTCACGCAGGGTCTGAAAAATCTTGAGTGGATTCAACTTCAGGCTTGCTCCACGATGCCTGCTTTTACGGCATACATCACCAGTCCCGCCATGGATTTCACGCCGGTCTTCGTTTTGAGTTTATCGCGGATAGCTTCCACGGTACGCGGACTCAGGTCCACCATATCAGCGATCTCCTTGGTTGATTTTTCCTCGCACATCAGTTTGAGGATGGTTACTTCCTTATCGCTCAGGTGCACTTCAGGCATGGCGGTTTCCATGGGTCTTTTGGTGCGCAAGCCATTAAGGAGGGCCTTATTCGTTAATTCATTGTAGAAGAATTCCTGTTCGTAACAGGTGCGGATAGCCTGGTAGATGGTTTCGGAATCCGATTCCTTGGTGAGGTAGGAATTTGCGCCGATCTCCATCATTTTAGTGATCATGGAATGATCGTTATGCATGGAAAGCATGATCACTTTTACGTCGGGATATAATTTTTTGATTTCGGGAAGGGTGGTAAGCCCGTCCATGATCGGCATCTGGATGTCCAGCAATACCACATCAGGTTTAATATGTTTCAGGAGATTCAGGAGCTGCATGCCGTTTTCAGCTTCAGCTACCATCTGTATGTCTTTCCGCGCGGATAATGAGGTCTTTACCCCGGTACGGAACAAGGTGTGGTCATCGGCAATAGCAACTTTAATCACTACAGAGTCAAGATTTTTCATAAGGAATATTTAATGTCTGGTTTCTATGGTTTGGTACCGGAGTGCAATTTGGTAAAATCCTCCCGTATTTAGTATAGTATTACTACGTAATTTCCGACTAGGAAAAGTACGAATACTAAGCAATTTCCCAAACTTCAAGGCACTCAAAAGCAAATTTACGAACAAATTTCATGGGAAAATTACGAGCCGGTGAGTATTTACCGCTGAGTTCAAATCGGGCAGAACTGCTCTTGTTCCCGGCCCCCTGGCGGCTTAGTTTTACTTCAGAAAGTTGATTGAAATAGACGGTCGCCACCACATCCAATGTCCTATAACCGTCCAGTAAGTTTTTGTTAAATCCAATACCTTTTAAGAACCCGGCGACTCTCCAAATTCAGTCAACTTTTCTTTTT
>CBDUBK010000372.1:0-3425 GCA_965365375.1 uncultured bacterium
ACGCGGGTCTTGCACTCACTGGTAATTCAGGTCCGGCGGGAAGTGGTGACCTCGGCGGTATTGATGAAGGCTTTTCTTCTTATATCCGTAATTACTGGAACCTCCAGGAACTGCCTACGGATGAAGCGGTAATCGCCTGGAATGATGCCACCATCAAGGATTTTCACAACATGATCTGGACGCCTGCCGACGCGTTCAACCGCGCCCTGTACAGCAGGATCTTCTACCAGATCACACTGGCAAATGCCTTCATCCGTGAAAGCAGTGATGATAAACTTTCCGGCAGGAATATCTCAGGCACCGATGCCGACAAGGTAAGAGCTTACAGGGAAGAAGCCAGGTTACTGAGAGCGCTCAGCTACTGGCATGCCCTCGATCTTTACCGCAACCCAACCTTTGTTACGGAGAATGATCCTATCGGTTCTTTCTTCCCTGCACAAACAACGGGTGCTGAACTTTTCGCTTATATCGAAACAGAATTGAAGGACCTGGAGAATAAACTCGCAGAGCCAAAACAAAATGAATATGGAAGGGTTGATAAAGCCGCCGCCTGGATGCTGCTTGCCAATCTTTACCTGAATGCCGAAGTATATATCGGGGCGGACAGGTATGATGACGCAGTTACTTACAGCGAGAAAGTGATCAACGCTAATTATACCCTGGACGACCAGTATGATGATCTCTTCCTGGCGGACAACCACACTTCTCCCGAGATCATTTTTGCAGTTCCGTTTGACGGGTTCAAAACCCAGACTTTCGGAGGCACTACTTACCTTATCAAAGCACCTGTTGGTGGCAGCATGAGCCTGGGTGAATTTGGAGTGAATGAAGGCTGGGGTGGTTTGCGTACAACGAAGGCACTGGTTGAAAAATTCACTGATCCTTCAGGAAGTACTGACAAGAGAGCCCAGTTTCATATCAACGGCCAGAGCCTGGAAATCGCTGATATCAGTGCTTTCAGTAATGGTTATGGTGTACGTAAATGGAAGAATGTAACATCAGCAGGAACTCCGGGTTCCAACCCGATCTTCCCTGATACAGATTTTCCTGTTTTCCGTTTGGGTGAAGCATTGCTGATCTATGCTGAAGCAACCGTAAGAGGTGGTAATGGCTCTATGGCTACTGCTGCCAATTATATCAACAGGTTACGCCAGAGAGCTTATGGCAACACCTCAGGAAACATCAGTGTAGCAGGCCTCGATCTAGATTTCATCATTGATGAAAGAGCAAGGGAATTGCATTGGGAAGGTAAAAGAAGAACGGACCTGATCCGCTTCAACCGTTTTACTACCAATACTTACCTGTGGCCATGGAAAGGCGGTGTACCTACCGGTACCGGCGTTGCAAGCTTCAGGAATATTTACCCGATCCCTGCAGCAGAGATCAATACCAATCCGAATCTTGACCAGAACGAAGGTTATTAATCAACAATTCTAAAAAGCATTATGAAAAATAAATTCAGTTTCTTATTACTCGCCACCCTGGTGCTGGTCCTCGGGTCCTGCAAAAAGGAAGAAAATAAAATTTTCTTCGAAGGTGGTACAGCGCCTGTGCTGACCGCTTCCACAGCCGGCCCCCTGGTGCTGCTGAGCGGCAATGCCAGCCAGCAGGCACTCCGTTTTTCATGGACCAATCCGGACTATTCCTTCAATACTGGTGTGAGCTCACATGATGTGAATTATGTATTGCAGGTAGACAAGGCAGGCTCCAATTTCAGCAGTGCCGACAAACAGGAGATCGCCATTCCAAGAAGTCTTGGTATCAACTATACCGTAAAGGATTTCAACCAGATCTTCGCCCGGATGAACCTCCAGGAAAATGTTCCGCATAACCTGGAGTTCAGGATTAAATCAACCCTTGGTACGAACGCGGTTCCTTTATATTCCAACGTGATCGCGATGACCGTCACGCCTTATCTTGATGTTGCGGTTCCGGTGCCTCCAACAGGAGAACTGTACCTGACAGGAAGCGGTGTGGCCAGTTCCTGGACCAATACACCACCTGCATCCCAGCGTTTCACCCAGGTGTCCAATACACTTTACGAAATCACCATTGCACTGGTAGCAGGCGAAATCAAATTTCTTTCAACCCAGGGTGCATGGCAGCCACAGTATGGCGGCAGCAGCGCAACAGGCGGTGATCTCGGATATAATATGGGTTTACCCGGGCAGTCAGATCCCCCTGCGATTCCTGTAGCGGCAGCCGGTAATTATAAGATCACCGTGAATTTTAAAACCGGTAAATACACAGTTGTTCCTCAATAATCAAACTACTAATAGAGCTATATGAAAAAAATATTTTCCCTGTTTTCCATCATAGCGGCAGTGCTCTTTGTAACGGGGTGTACCCGCATCGATGACCTGCCTGTTTATGAAAAAGGAGCAGCCGTTACCTTGACTGCATCCACCAACGCGGTGGTAGCTTCTGCTGCTGATTCCAATAATACGGTTATCAGTTTCAACTGGTCTGATCCCAAGTATGCGACAGACAGCAGCAATTATAAATTCATCCTGCAGATCGATACAGCAGGCAGGAATTTTACCCAGGCTGCTACCAAGGAAGTGATCGGCACAAGAACTACTTCCCTTACAGGACGCGAATTAAATGCCATCCTGTTGAATTTTGGTTATGCACTGGGTGTTCCCCACACACTTGATGTGCGTGTTGTTTCTTCTTATGAAAATAATAATGAGCAATACACTTCCAACATCGTGAAAGTGGTGGTTACTCCTTTTACAGATCCTTCTGTATTGACCAGCACTTCTACTTCTGTAACGGGAACACTGGCTACATCAGGACAGAATTCCCTGACATTTAACTGGAACCCTTCTTTTGCAGGATACTCCGGAACAGTCACCTACACGTTGCAGTATGATTCTTCCGGTAAAAACTTTTCTTCACCACAGGAAATGGCAATCGGTACCAGTCTCTCCAGACCTATGACCCAGGCGGAGATGAATACCACGGCCATGAATGAAGGTGTTGCGGGCGGATCTACCGGTAAGATCGAGTACCGTATCAAAGCAACAACAGCACAGGGTGCCGTTGCTTATTCAAATGCAGTTGCAGTAACTGTGCAGACTTACGTTCCGCTCCTGCGTTTTTACATGCCGGGTGGTTACCAGGCAGCAACCGGTAACGGTAATGACTGGGATCCTACAACAGCTCCTGAATTCATCCGCGACCAGCGTCCGGATGCTCTGAATAAATTGTATTACATGTATATCTACCTGCCTGCAGGTGCTGAGTTCAAAGTAACTCAGGGCCGAAGCTGGGATGTGAACTATGGTGGAACCGGCGGCAACCTGGCTCTAAATGGTGCCAACCTTACTGTTCCTGCTGCCGGAGTTTACCGTGTCAGCATTGATGTAAATACCATGACGTATGACATCCGCGAAGGCCGCATGGGCTTTGTTGGTGGTGCC
>CBDUBK010000373.1:0-3424 GCA_965365375.1 uncultured bacterium
AACCCGAAGCTGTTGGAGTTCTCATGTAAGTTTTTACTGTCTGGATCTCTATGTTATTCGGGAAAGATTTCACATCCAGAACGTAAGAATTATCACGCTGGTATTGAGAAAGTCCCAGTGCACGTTTGAGGCGGCTGTCGAAGAACAGGATATCATTATCACCGCTGATATATTCCGTAACCTCGATCACTGAACTTTTCACCTGGGTAAGTGAATCTGTTTTGTAAGCGGCAATGCTGAAAGAAGCATTGATCGGTTGCAGGTTGGAATTACGTACGGACTGGTACATACCGGCAGAATCCCTTCCTCTTTCACTGTGCGAGATCGCACGCAGGAAAATTTTGTTATTAGGTCCTTTTTCAAAACTGATCACATTATCAGAGATCTGGTCACCGGCATAACCAAAAAATCCGGCACGGGCACCGGCAGGAGCTTTGGAAATACGGTTCACCACGAGGATCTCCCGTTCCAGCAGGGAATCAGGAATCTCGAAATAAAATTTGTCCTCTATACGGTGGGTGGTAAATAATCCTCTCGAGGTTTTAGCCTTGGCTGTGATTACCTCGTTGTAGGGCTTCGGACCCGTGCCGGCACCTGGCCTGGCACCAGGAGCAGCACCCGGAGGCATGGTTCCCGCAGGTGGATTTTGCGCGTATAAGGCGGTGGAAAAAACAAAACCCGTTGCAAGCGCAACGGCAAAGCGATACTTCATGTGCAATTTGATTTTTTGTTAGATAAATGATACAACAATCGAAACAGGGGTGGAATTTACTAAAGAAGTCGTGAATGAAATTGATAAAGTTGCACCACCGTTTTTCAAAGTAAAAGCGGTATGCAACGGGTATGAGCGGGAAAAACAGCGGATGAATGAAATGCGATTGGACGGGGATATGAATGAAAAATCCCATTTATCCTTGATCCCTGTCAACTGTTTAGTTTCGCACATCAGATTTTTGCAAAAGCAGTTCACTTAGATTTGCAGCCCTTTGAAAATTATCTCACATGGAACAAAAATATATTCAGCAGATCGCCGGAAAATTGAAGCTGCAGTTAAAACAGGTTGACAGTATCAGGCAGATGCAGCAGGAAGGTGCCACCATCCCTTTTATGGCCAGGTATCGAAAAGAGGCTACAGGCAACCTGGATGAAGTAGTTATCGGGAACGTGGTGGAGGAAATTGCTTATTTCAATGAACTGGAAAAAAGAAAAGATACTGTCATCTCCACTATTGAACAGGCAGGAAAGCTTACCCCCGAACTGAAAAAGAAGATTGAAGATTGTTACAGTGCCACCGAACTGGAAGATCTTTATTTGCCTTATAAACCCAAAAGAAAAACAAAGGCGACCCAGGCTATCGAGAAAGGTTTGGAACCCCTGGCAAAAAAAATATTTGAACAGCATGAAATGGATCCCGAAACGGAAGCCGCTTCTTTCCTGAACGAAAATGTAAAAGATGCAAAAGAAGCCTTGCAGGGTGCCAGGGATATTATCGCGGAATGGGTAAGTGAACATGAACAGGCAAGAGCAGCCATACGTCATTTGTTTTCACGGGATGCTACACTTTCATCCAAAGTACTTACTTCAAAAAAAGATGAAGCAGAGGCACAGAAGTACCGCGATTATTTTGACTTTAAGGAACCCCTTTCACAAAGTCCTTCCCACAGGTTGCTCGCCATCCGAAGGGGAGAAAAAGAGGGCTACCTGATGATGGATATCAGCATTGAAAAACTTGATGCAGTAGCTGCGCTTGAAGAAATTTTCATCAAAAAATCCTCTAAGGCTGGAGCAGAAGTTAAAAAAGCAATCGAAGACAGTTACAGCAGATTGTTGAAATCTTCCATAGAAAATGAGTTCCGACTGGCCAGCAAAAACAAAGCGGATGAGGAAGCTATCCAGGTGTTCACGGAAAACCTGAGGCAGTTATTACTGGCAGCACCGCTGGGTTCAAGGAAAGTACTGGCCATTGACCCCGGTTACCGTACCGGTTGCAAGGTGGTTTGTCTCGATGCGCAGGGTAATTTTTTATATAATACCACCATCTATCCACATCCACCCCAGCACCAGGCGGATGAAGCAAAACGGGAACTCAAATACCTTGCAGGTAAATATGAGATCGATGCTATCGGCATCGGTAACGGCACTGCCGGACGGGAGACGGAGCAATTGGTGAGAAGTATTGATTTTGGAAAACATATCGGCATTTTCCAGGTCAACGAAAGTGGCGCTTCCATTTATTCTGCATCAGAAGTTGCCAGGGAAGAATTTCCTGACCAGGACGTAACGGTCAGGGGAGCAGTCAGTATTGGCCGGCGTTTACTTGACCCATTGAGTGAACTGGTGAAGATAGATCCGAAATCAATTGGCGTGGGACAATACCAGCATGATGTAAGCCAGGTAAAACTAAAGCAGGGACTTGACAGGGTGGTAGAGAGTGCAGTAAATTTTGTAGGCGTGGATGTAAATACCGCTTCAAAACATTTGCTGCAATATGTTTCCGGAATTTCTTCAACACTTGCCTCCAATATTGTACAATACCGATTGCAGAACGGTCCTTTTGAAACAAGGGAAGCTTTGAGAAAAGTTCCATTGATGGGACCAAAATCATTTGAACAGTGCGCAGGATTTCTCCGCATACGTGGCGCCGTTAATCCGCTTGATAATTCTTCCGTTCACCCTGAACGTTATGCGTTGGTTGAACAAATGGCCAGGGATGTGCAGGCTTCGCTGGAGGAGCTGATCAAAAAATCGGAACTGCGCAAACAGGTGAACAAAAATAAGTACGTCAGTGAAACAGCCGGACTGTTTACCATTGAGGATATTTTGAAGGAATTGGAAAAACCAGGCCGTGATCCAAGGGAACAGCTGGAAGAATTCCAGTTTGATGAGAAGATCAAATCAATCGAAGACCTGAAGCCGGGCATGCAGGTGCCGGGTATTGTAACCAATATCACCAACTTCGGAGCCTTCGTGGATATTGGTGTGAAGCAGGATGGCCTGGTGCATGTGTCGCAGTTATCCAACCGTTTTATATCGGATCCTAATGAAGTGGTGAAACTGAATCAAAAGGTAATGGTCACCATAACAGAAGTGGATGTTGCAAGGAAAAGGATCGCGCTGACCATGAAAACATCAGAGGTGCAGGCCAGGACTGAACATAAAAAACCACAACCCGGCAATAAGCCCGGAAGCAAACAACCTGTTCAAAGCAATAATCCCTTCCAGAATAAACTGATGGAGCTGAGAAAAAAATTTAATGATTAATCAACCCGTTTGATCAGAAACGGATCTTGAAACCTGCTCCATAATAGCTGCGTGGATCCTGGGTATAGGTATGCCAGTCATTCTGAATGGCATTACGTGTACTCAGGAATACTTCCGCCTGTCCTGATTTTCCCGAACGGAAACTATACGCGATGAAGGCCTG
>CBDUBK010000374.1:0-3422 GCA_965365375.1 uncultured bacterium
TACAATCCATTTAGGTACGAATGAAGGATCATTCTTTTTATATACCAGTACAAACTGCCTTGGCCTGTAGAAGGAATCAATGCCGCTGAAACCAGCATTCTTCAAAGTATGATACAAACTATTACCTGCACCATATGCCGCTTCATCTTCTGTTCTCCAGTCATTGGCATATTTGATCATATTGGCAAAAGCAGGGAAGGCAACAGGATCCAGTAAAAAGCTTCTTACTACTACATAGGCTCCATCAGGTACAGTGTCTTCGAGGAAATCAACAGCACGTTTCCTTGAACTGAGAGAATCCCACCGGTATTCAAAATTCCAGCGTCTTGAGTTGCTGCAATTGTTGGCAGCACTTCCAAACTTACCGCCACGGTATGCATCCGCCACACCTGTTGTGGTATTTATCCATGGTGCAAATGTTATTGGATCGAACACATTGAAAACAACTGACTGGAACCAGCAGGTATTACGGATACTCGCTACTCCATTGATGGCAACAGACAAACCTGCCTCCTGCGAAGTACTGCTTACCCATGAGCCCTGGCGGACAAAGAGGTTCATATACCTGGTTCCGTATTTCCAGAGCTTTGAATTCGCATCAAGACTGATGCCTTCACCAGTGGAATAAAGCTGCTGCTGGTAATGCGACTGGTTAAAACCGGTTTCGCTGTTCGGCAAATAAATAAAGGAAGCTGTGTTCCAGGTAGGCGATCCTGTTGTAACAACAGGAGACACTCTCCAGTAATAAACAGTGCTGTCCGTAAAACTCATTCCATGGTTGAAAGTGATTACACCTCCAGCTGAACTGGTGGTCCGTGTAACCTTTAAAGGCGAATTGAAGAACATTGAAGTATCAATCTCCATCTGGTATTCCTTATTCGGGCTGAACGGGTTGGCCGTTGAAGCCTGCATCTGGAAATCCTGGTGGTTCATGATGGCGAAATTATATGGGAATACGGGCCTGGCTTCATCTTCGTAAATGAAGATCTCCTTGGTAATGGAATTATTATTTTCATAAAACTCATCCACATCATTATCCAAATCAACAGTGATGATCAGCTTATTCAAACCTTTATCGGTATCCGGATTGATAGGAATGTTCAAGGCAATTGAATCCACGTAACGGATGCCGGGAATGGTATCGCGAAGGATCACGACCGGTGCCTGGTTCTGGATCTGCCTTTTTACTTCAATAACTATGGAATCAGAAATTGCCTTTCCAATATTTTTGAAACTGGCATCAAGCCTGAATGAATGGTCAGCAACGGATACAAATCCAGGGGTAACCCTTGCCATATGATCTTCAATCACATAATCAGGTTTGGCATGCGGATTCATATGGATGGCCGGGTCACCATGGAGTTCTGATTGTTCGGTATTACACCTGGCATAAAAATCTTCCTGCGTCGTGAAATCAAATACATCTTCGGCAGTATGCTGCATCATTTCTCCAATGGTTTTTCCATAATGCTTGTAGGCCATATTTTTATAAGCCCTCTGCGACCATACATCGAGATAATGCACAATACCAAAGTGAGTGCTGGCAATCATGGCAATCATACCCCTGTCGGGTGCCAGTACATATTTTTCTGAAAGTGTTTCTTTTACCTGTAAACGTACAGGACTGTATTTAAAGAAGTCACCAACGTTACAGCCAAGTCCAAGGAAGATTGGATACTTGCCATGGTTACTGTAGTTCTCAGGATTATCGAGGTTGAATTCAAGCGTTGTTGAAGAAGAGTGGCCAAAATAAGTCATCATGGTAATACCCTCACTAAACAGGTTGGTCAGTTTTGCACTGTTAACCTGTGTAATAGCATCACTTGAACTTTTTGAAAATTTAGTAACGTTTGCGCCAAACAAGGTATCGGAAATAATACTGCCATAATTATCGAGCATGGTGGTCAGCTGTGTTTCCAGTCCCGCTTCACTTGCACCCACAATGTGAACAATATTTTTCATCCAACCCCTTTCAGAAATGGCTCCGGACATGGTTACCTGTGCCTGCTCATATTCCTTAATCTTTTTCAGGTAAGTTTCTACTTCAAGCCCCGTGATTGCCGATAACCTCCCGATTGGTACAGAAGGCTGGGAACTTCCCTGCGGCGATGCCAGCAGTACATCTGAAGCAGGCCAGCCATAAGTCGGAACCAGGTTCAACTGGTCCATATCGCTGTTCAGTTCATAAACACGCTGGTGTACATAGTTCACACCTTTACCAATGATAAAAACATGTTTAGGCAGAACATTGAACGTATTTAAGGCATACTGGATAAAATTACGAAGGGCAGCAGGGTTTTTCTTGATGCCGAAACCAAACTGCTCGACCAGTTCATCGGCGGGATAAACCTGTGCATTATAACTTCCGCCAGGTGCGGAACGCCTGTATAATTTATAATCATTCACAGGATTCGCACCGTTGGTACCGTTGTATAAAACAGGATTAGTAATAATCAGGTAATCTCCCTGGTTGGAAGCAATGGAATAATTAATAAAATTCCTTGTCTGTACACTGTTCACATTTTCTACCTGTGGAGCATCAGTGCTCAACAATACCAGGTCACGTGGAGCAGCAGAAGGCAATAAGGCGAATTTCAGCATGGGCGCTGCCGTCAGATCAGCTACATACCTTTTACCATTGGTGAGATCATACAGTACAGGCGCAGTTGCCCCATAATTAAAATTGCTGATCTCGAGGTAATTTCCAGCGGATGAAGCAGGCAATGAAAATTCAAATTCTTTCTGCCCGCCAAAATTGAAAAGGCGGGGATAAATGATCTCGTATTTATGTACAACAATCCTGTCGGTCTGACAACCTACCGGCTGGGGATAACAGGCGATATTTGAAAGATTGGTGATGGTAACAACTGCCTTACCTGAACTCAGTGTACTAAGCGGGAAAGATGTAGTATCAACCCTGTAATTAAAAAAATCCATCTGGTTACCGATCACAGAATCTTCGTTGATAGTGACTTTATACCGCCTCGTTGCAACTGCATTTCCTGAAAGGCTGATGGTGAAAGAAGGATCAGGGCCTCCATTGTATACGTAAAGATTTTTGATGGTACTGGCATTCTTACCGTAAGAAACCGTACCACTGGTCTGCGCTACTGATGTGATATCATAGGAACTCCAGCCCTCACCTTTATCATAAGAAGATGAATACAGGTAAGTACCCACGTTGATGGCATAACCCGGATTCATGTTAGCCAGGTAGATATCCTTATTTGTACGGGGTGCTGCCTGTTTGGGAACGTTCAACAAAGTATCCGTAACCAGTTGGCCATTGATCAGGGTATCCTTGATCACCCTGTGCCTGAAATAGTTCCCTGCCGTATGCATGAAATAGGGTTCAGGTGACAAGGTATTGCCGGCTACATTATTCACGGTATTCTGTAAACGAAGATTATCAATGGCATCAG
>CBDUBK010000375.1:0-3421 GCA_965365375.1 uncultured bacterium
ATCAAAGTCTTTACGCGGTAATGCAGATGGAGAAATGGGTGATCTATGGCATTCTATCAATTATACTTATCGTGGCCGCTTTCAACATGATTGGGGCGCTTACCATGCTGGTACTGGAAAAAAAACAGGACATAAGTGTGCTCCATGCCATGGGTGCCAACCGCAAATTCATACAGGGTATATTTTTGAGTGAAGGTTTGCTGCTGGCGATTATTGGAGGTGTTACCGGGATGCTCATTGCTTTTATCATCGGTTTTCTCCAAATTCAATTTCACCTCATACCCCTGCAGGGCAGCACCTTCATGATCGATTATTTCCCTGTAAAAATGGTGTTCTCTGATTTCCTCCTGGTAGGTGCTACCGTCATGATCATCGCACTCATTGCTTCCTGGATACCCGCGAGAAAGGCGGCTTTGCAGCAGTTTGCACTGAGGGAAGAGTAAGAGGCTTTTGGCCTTTGGCCTTTGGCGAGTGACTGAAATTCCAGTTTGTATGAATGATTCAATGAAGAGTAACAAATGTTCCTTTCATGAATCTGTAATGATTCAACGAATTAAAAGCTCTGGCCAAAGGCCAATGGCTAACAGCCAACAGCCTAATAATCCCCAATCGTTTCCTTCAACTGTCCCAGCGCTGTTTTCAATTGATCATCATTCGGAGCAACGCCATGCCAGTTGTGGTCATTTTCCATGAAGTCAACACCCTTGCCCATGATGGTTCTCATGATAATGGCGATAGGTTTTCCTTTTCCAACCAGGGATTTGGCTTCGTTGAGGGTATGGATTACCTCATCCATATCATTGCCATTCATCTCCAGTGTATGCCATCCGAATGTATCAAATTTTTCCCTGATATTACCCAGGTCATTCACCTTGTAAGTAGGTCCGTCAATCTGCTGCCCGTTCCAGTCAATAGTGGCTATAAGATTATCAACATTATGATTCGGTGCAAACATGATGGCTTCCCAGTTCTGGCCTTCCTGTAGTTCACCATCTCCATGTAGAGAAAAAACCACGTTTTGCTCGTTGTTGAGCTTCTTAGCGAGCGCTACGCCAATGGCTACACTCATTCCCTGTCCCAAAGAACCGCTGGCAATACGAACACCAGGCAAACCTTCGTGAGTAGTAGGATGTCCCTGCAGTCTTGAATTGATGCGGCGGAACGTATTTAATTCACTTACATCGAAATATCCTGACCTGGCAAGTGAAGAATAAAAAACCGGTGAGATATGGCCGTTGGACAAAATGAATACATCTTCCTCGCGGGCATCCATATCAAATACCTTGGGATTATGCTTCATGATGTTGAAATACAGGGCAGTAAAAAAATCAGCGCATCCAAGTGATGCACCAGGATGACCACTCTGGCAACCATGAACCATTCTCAAACAATCTCTTCTGACCTGGCTGGCAATGTCTGTAAGTGCTGGCATAAGTTTTTAAGGTATTTAAAAGCCCGTTTGCAGCGGGTAATGATCCAAAATCCAAACGAGTTGCAAATGTGCAACCTTTTTAAATTAAAACCGTTTTTCCAGTAACCATTATCTTTGTTGACCGACCATTAATTTTTCACAACTAAAAAAGTTGGGAAGCTTAACCAATGAAACGTAATTTTGCACCCCAAAATCCTGCTGAATGCTAAGTGTGATGTTGACAGCTGTAGTGGCTTTCGCGATAACTTTCCTTGCCATACCTGCCATCATGCGAGTGGCCAAGGAAAAAAAACTATATGATCTTCCGGATGCGCGTAAGCTGCATACCAAACCTATTGCCTCTTTGGGCGGAGTTGGAATCTTCATCGGATTTTTCCTTGCTGCCATGCTTACCATTTCCGGTACTTCCTCAAATGAATTCCAGTATTATTTTGCTTCCGGGCTGGTGATATTTTTCCTGGGTTTGAAAGATGATATCCTCATTATTTCCCCGTTGAAAAAATTCCTTGGACAGCTTGCGGCTGCAGCCATCATCATTCATTTGGGTGATGTGCGTATCGTAAGCATGCATGGCTTTATGGGACTGGGTACCCTTCCGGAAGTATGGAGTTACCTGCTTTCCTATGTTACCATTATTGTAATTGTAAACGCCTACAATCTTATTGACGGGGTAGACGGACTGGCTGGAAGCCTCGGTGTTCTCACTACCGGGCTCTTCGGTACTTATTTTATGATGGCCGATATGCCTGTTTACGCTATGATGTCTTTTGCCATGATGGGCAGCCTCGTTGCTTTCCTGGTCTTCAACTTCAATCCTGCAAAAATATTCATGGGTGACTCGGGATCTTTGTTATTAGGACTGGTGAATGCCATCCTGGTGATCAAGTTCATTACAGTTGCGGACGCTTCCGCAGCGGTAGTACCCGTAACCTCTGCCGTGGCAATTGGATTTTCCATTCTAATTGTTCCCCTGCTGGATACATTAAGAGTGTTCAGTATCCGCATCAGCAAAGGCCGTTCACCTTTTTCCCCTGACCGAAACCATATTCACCATCTTTTACTTGACAGGGGCCTGAATCATAAACATGTGACCCTGTCCTGCGTTGGCCTGAATCTTTCCTTCATTGCCATGGCTTATTTCGGCCGTTCACTCGGACCAACCATGTTGTTGATTCTGATGATAGGGGTTTGTTTTGCCATGATTGGTGCCCTCATCTATTTCAGGAAACCTGCATCCAAACTGGTTATCGCCAGCGCTTTCCAGCATTCAAAGCCTGAGCCTTCCGTGCAACCGGCTACCAAGGTAGTAGCGCTCAAAGCAGAAGCAGTTGCGGCTGAAAATTAGGAGTTTGTCCAAGGACCATAGACCATGGACCATGGAGTATTTCCCATTCCTCATTAGATTTGCGCTACAAAATTGAAAAGCTATGTCAGCAGAAGATGTGTCCCTCACGATGGAAATGACAGAAGACTCCATGAACAAGGCCATAGGCCATCTTGAAGCAGAACTCACTAAGATCAGGGCTGGAAAAGCCAACCCTTCCATGCTGGATGGAATTGTTGTAGATTATTATGGAACACCTACACCCATTAACCAGGTTGGAAACATCAGTGTAATGGATGCCCGCACCATCAGCATCCAGCCCTGGGAAAAAAATATGCTGCAGCCCATTGAAAGGGCAATCATTGCTTCGAATATTGGAATCAATCCTCAGAATGATGGCGTGATTATCCGCTTATTCCTCCCACCACTGACAGAAGAACGCCGTAAAGACCTGGTAAAAAGAGCTCAGGCCGAAGGTGAACATTCAAAAGTTGCTATCCGGAATATCAGGCGTGATGCCATTGAGCAAATCAAAAAAGCACAGAAGAACGGTTTGAGTGAAGATGCGGCCAAGGATGCTGAGGCCGAGGTGCAGGGTATTACCGATAAATACATCGCCCTGGTTGAAAAACACCTGGCCAGTAAAGAAAAGGATATCATGGCGG
>CBDUBK010000376.1:0-3402 GCA_965365375.1 uncultured bacterium
GGACGAATAAAAGATATGCCCCACCCATTGACCCTTTTGCAGTCTGAGTGCGACTCCCCTGTTGAAAAAGAATTCCCCCGCAGATCTGTAAGGCTGCAATACCGCTCCCTGTCTTTTAACCAGCATGACTTCTGAACTTTTGCCAAAACCCATGGATTGCCATTGGATCAATCCCTGTCCGAAACTCACCCTGTAATCTCCAACTGCAATTGCCCTGATCAAACCAAGGTCCTTAATGAACAGGTGAAAGGAATTAAAATCGAAACCCATTTTTTGCACGCCTTTGAAAAAACGTTCGCCTGCATCCTTATCCCCCGTCCAGCCGAAATACAAAAGATTTTTATACTGGTACCTGTAACGTGCCATCAAATGATTCGGGTCACCCAGGTAATGATTCACCAGCGAGGTATCATATCCTTTTGTTTTCTGCAAACCCCGGGAGATCCGGAATAAAAACTGGTGCTCTCCTTTTAACCTGTTCAATAATCTAGCTGATTTCAATTCATCATCTTTCACCATTACATAGGGCAGGATTTTACGGATGGTATGGATATTCCAGGATGGAATGGCCTGGAGTTCATGGAGGTCAATCAAATCCCCAAGCAGTTCGCGATAGCTGAGAAAATGTTCTACCTGTAAAGCTGTCAATAATCCTGTCTGCCGAAGTTCATCCGCTCCTGCCCTGTTGAGATTGAGCGGGTTCCTTGATAAATGATCAAGCAACTGGAGATGCTGGTCATCTTCCATGGATTCGGTTTCTAAATCATCTGCCAGTTGCTCCAGTTGCTGTTGCAATTGTACAGGAGGTTCCTGTCCATAAGAACACCCAAACATAAAAACCAATCCTATGAAAAAAATCCATTTCATTTTTCTTTCGGGTAAAATGAAACAGCGAGTGCAGGACTAATTCCCAATTGGGAATGCATGGCAAGGACCACATCAAATCCCAGGTTGCCAAGATTAAATCCTCCACCAAAAAAGAATGATCCGCCTTCTGTCTGGAAACCTGCACTGGCACGTAGCTTTTTATCAAATACATACTGGAGGCCGAGATCAAAAGATACAGGCAGGTCCTTAGTCTTTTTGATGGCTGCACCCAGGAAAAACTGTTCAGAAGCATCATATCCCAGCGCGGCAACATATTGGTAGGGCAGGCTTTCTATACTGTGAAGGCTGCCACTTATAGGGTTGATAATATGGATACCTGTTCTGAATTGTTCATTTACATGGTAGATCATTCCACCCCCGGCCTGCACAGCTGCAGCATTACCATAGTGCCCGGCGCTAAACCTTGAGTAATTGAATTGGAGACCTGCATCGATCTTACCCATACGCCTTCCATAACCCAGTCCCAGGAATGTTTTATGCCCCCCGTTGCCCCCTGAAAACACGGCGCCTCCCGAAGGTAGAGGCAGGGCGAACATGGCCCTGTAAACGGAAAGCTGATCCAGCATATAGGGTCTTTCACCATAAACACCAGCTGACCATCGTAAACACTGGCCAAGTGCGGCTGGATTTCCAGCGAAAGAAAATGCATGCTTTTGTTTGGCGCTATAACTATTAAGGGCAAAGCCTCCTGGAAGTTCCTGGGCATGAAGCCGGATGATACAACTCATTAGCAGGATATTTAAAATGATTGCCTTCACTGTGTTTTTATGCAATTTGAAATGTTGTGAAAACAAAACAAGGTGAAGAAGACCCGCAGAACCTGGGAAAATTCTTATTAAAACAAGGGCAAATACACATAAATCAACAGAAAGAATAACCCAGCCTTAAACTATTGCCAAATTCTGCGCACCACTCTCTTCCTGTTACTGTTTCTCTTTCTCTTTCTTCTCCTCCTCCTTTACCTTTGCGCCATGCAAATTTTGAATGGCAAGGAGGCCTCACAGGCAATTAAGGATTCGTTGAAACTGGAGATGGCGCAGCTGGCCGCACAGGGGAAGCCTGTTCCCCACCTGGTAGCGATCCTTGTAGGTGATAACGGGGCCAGTGAAACCTATGTGGCTTCCAAAGTGAAAGCCTGCCAGGAAGTGGGTTACAAATCAACCCTCATCAGGCTGGAATCAGATATCTCATCGCTGAAACTGCTCGACATCATATATGAACTGAATACCGATCCGGAGGTAGATGGAATTCTTGTACAACTTCCGCTTCCTGCGCATATATCTGCTGAAGAAGTGATCAATTCCATTGACCCGCAAAAGGATGTTGATGGATTCCATCCCAACAATGTAGGCCGCATGGTGCTTGGACATCCAACTTTTGTTCCGGCCACACCTTATGGGATCATGCTGATGCTGGAACATTATAAGATTGCAACAAAAGGCAAACACGCTGTGGTGGTAGGAAGAAGCAATATTGTGGGCAGGCCAATGAGCATATTATTAAGTGCCAATGGTAACCCGGGCAATTGCACCGTTACGATCTGCCATTCTCATACGGCCAATATCAGGGAACTTTGCCTCGAGGCCGACATCATCATTGCGGCACTTGGAAGACCAGGTTTTGTTACAGCTGATATGGTGAAAGAAGGCGCAGTGGTAATTGATGTGGGCATTACGAGGATCTCAGACCCTTCGCGCAAATCAGGTTACAGGATCAGTGGTGATGTGGACTTTGAAAATGTTGCGCCGAAATGCTCCTTCATCACACCGGTACCCGGAGGCGTAGGTCCTATGACGATCGCAGCTTTGATGAAAAATACTTTCAAGGCCTGCGCTATGAAACATTACGAACCTGCCTGATTAATAGAGGAAAAGTGAAACTGAGCATTGACCATACTGAAATTCAAAATCTAAATACTGATCCCGGTATGCACCCGGGCAGGCTCCCGGTAATGGAACACTTCTATACACTCCAGGGTGAAGGGTTTTACCAGGGCCAGGCCGCTTATTTCATCCGCCTGGGCGGTTGTGATGTGGGTTGTGTTTGGTGTGATGTAAAAGACAGCTGGGATGCCGGAAAGCATCCACTTGTTTCTATTGACCACCTGGTGCAACTGGTAAAACAAACCCCAGGACAGATCGTAGTGATCACCGGGGGCGAGCCGTTGATGCATGATCTTACTGAATTCACTGCACATCTGAAAGCTGCCGGCCTCCGGACGCATATGGAAACATCGGGCAGTTCACCACTTAGCGGCACATGGGACTGGATCACCTTGTCACCCAAAAAATTCAAAGCGCCCTTACCCGGAATTCTTCCCGTCGCGAATGAACTCAAGATCGTGGTCTACCATAAATCCGATTTTGAATGGGCGGAACAATTTTCGCCCCTGGTATCCCCTTCCTGCAAACTTTATCTCCAGCCAGAATGGAGCAAAGCACCCCAGGTAACACCCCTGATCATTGATTATATCAAGTCAAACCCCCGGTGGCAATTATCGTTGCAGGTGCATAA
>CBDUBK010000377.1:0-3401 GCA_965365375.1 uncultured bacterium
AGAAAGATCCATGTCGACAGTTAATTCTGTGTGGCCGTTTACCTCTTTCAGAGTATAATTCTCTTTAGCGCCTGCCCATTTTTTTACTTCTTCACTTTCATAATCCTCTATACCGTCCTTTAAAGATCCAAGATGTGTAAAAGATAAAAATTCAGGAGCTTTTGTTTCCTCGATCCTTGAAACCATGCCCTGCCCCTTTCCATCGTGGAAATAAACCTTGCTGCCTTTCTTCCAGTCTGTTTTCACATCAGACCCTGGTGCAAAAACGGCTGTCCATTGCCGGTAGCTGTCTTCGTTCCATAATACTTCCCAAACTTTCTCCCGCGGGGCATTGATGGTTGTGTTGAAATGAAGTGTTTCCATAATCATTATTTTTTACAAACTTCCAATAGTTTCTCCAAATCACGGGGGTGTGATCGCGGCAAAATCAAAGGCATCATACGCCAGCCACGGCATGGGGCAGGTTCCTGCAAAGTCCGGCTTTTTGATATTATATTTAATGCCTGCATGAAACTGAAAAATCTCGCCATACTTGTATTCACCTGCCTGGGGGTGATCTGCTTCTCTTATTGCCAGAAGGAAACCGGTCCGGATCCATCACCGGCGGGACCGGCATTCGATTCCGTACCTGTTATCAACCCACTAACCCCCATCGTGAACGAGATTTCCGGTATTGCCGACAGCAAAAGCTGTCCTGGTTTTTTATGGGGACATGAAGACAGTGGCCGCCCACCGCAGCTTTATAAAATTGGTCATAACGGGCAGGTGTTGAAAAAAGTATACATCAAGGGAGTAAGCAACCGAGACTGGGAGGATATGGATCTCGCGGCTGGTAAAATTTATATCGGTGAAATAGGTGATAATGCGGAAAATTACAGCAGTTATAAGATCTATAGTTTTCCCGAACCTTCAGAACTGCAGGATACAGTCAGCCAGGTGGAAACCGTCAGCTTCACCTATCCCGACGGATCGCATGACGCGGAAGCATTCCTGGTGGACCCGGTAACAAAAGATATTTATGTGATCACTAAAAGAGATGATCCCTCCCGCATCTATAAACTTTCATTCCCTTACGCTGCAAATAATGTTTTGACACTGGAAGGAAGCCTGCCATATATGGGAGTGGTTGCTGCTGCTGTTAGCAGCGACGGTAAGGAGATCATCATAAAAACCTACACAAATCTTTTTCATTACAAAAGAAAAAGCGGCCAGACCATCACCCAGGCCCTGCAATCGGCTTTCGTTACCCTGAAATATACCATTGAACCACAAGGAGAAGCCATCAGCTTTGCAGCCAATGGCTCCGGTTTTTTTACAATCAGTGAAAAAGGTTTTGCTCCCTGGGTAAATATTTATTTCTACAGGAGAAAATGATCAGTTCACCAGTTTCGTAATGCTTTGAAATAACTGGTCACGGGTAAAAGGTTTTTCAAGAAAAACATCAGCACCACTATCCAGGGCTACGTCTTTCACAGAACCATCAAAACCCGAGATCATGATGATTTTGATAGCAGGGTAGTTTCTTTTGATATGACCTATGAAGTCAACTCCGAATCCATCAGGCAACTGGTTGTCAAGGATTACAACAGAAGGTTGTTCTTTTTGTAGATATTCTTCCGCGCCCAGGAGGGTCTTCACATGATCCAGTTCCATTTCTTCTCCGTGAAGCAGGATATTAAGCAGCAGGCACATATCGCCTTCGTCTTCTACGATCAGCACTTTTTTGGCTTTAACGCTTTGCAGGGTGGTCTCTGACATGGTAAATAATTTTTTAATGAGTGGATGAGGTAAATATAGGTCCTGCTATACCCAATAAAAAATCGTTCCAACCATGCCCGGCCATAGAAACTCAGTCTAAAAGCCACCATATGGAGAGAAAAAGTTTCTCAAACTAAAAAACTATCTTAAGCCCTGTATGAAGGAATTTATTTATCAACTGAACGAATTTTCCCCTGAGTACCTGGAAGCTCATGGAGATAAGAACAACCGCCTGCTTCATTTTACAGGGGCAAGCTTGTTTTTTATCCTGCTGATTCTTTCAATTGTATTATGGAACGGGTGGTTGTTGCTGGCAGCAGTGGTTGGAGGATATTTATTACCAGGACTGGGACACCGCTTTTTCGAACATAATAAAAGCTTCCGCAGCAGCAAACCTGTCTTCTGCGTGTTATGCGCTTTCAGAATGTACGCGGATACCTGGAAAATGTTATTCACCCGGCTAAAAGCCAACAGCTGACAGCCATTGACCAACGGCCTTTAATAATTAACTGCCCTCAATGATGTCGCCGTATTATGACAGGGCTCACACTGGCCTGGTGTCTTACCGTTGTATACAAACTGGTATTTACTCAGTTGCATCAGTTCAACCAGTTTGGATGGACTCACACCGTATTTGGAAAAAACTTCGTTGATCTCCTTCCTGGACATCCCCATTTTTTCCATCAGTAATTTTTCGGAATTTTTTTCAGCAGCGGACAGCGAAGGCGCTTTTTGGGTAGCGGTTTTCTTCATAGGATAGATTTTTGGATGGATGCAAAATACTTCCCCCTTTTAAATTTTCATAGGTTTTTTCCCGGGGGAAAGCCCGTGACTATAGGTTTTTACTTAGGTATGTGGATAAAAAGCCAGCGGGCAAAGGCCATTGGCTAATAGCTGGCACTGCCCGCAACTTTATAAATGGTCCCTTCTTTCATCACAAACACAACTTCCTTCATCACTTTAATATCTTTCAAAGGATCACCCTCAACCGCAATGATATCCGCGAGTTTTCCTTTTTCAATACTCCCGATTTTATCAGTCATACCCAGTAATTCAGCCGCGGCTTTTGTAGCAGAACGGATCGTTTCCATCGCGGGCATGCCACCCATTACCATGTATTCAAATTCCTTGTAATTTTTTCCATGCATGAATACACCGGCATCCGTTCCAAAAGCGATCTTCACACCTGCCTTGTATGCTTTGGTGAAAGTGGAAAGGATCTTAGGTCCTGTTTCCAGTGCTTTTATTGTAACAAAGGGAGGATAATAACCTGGAATTTTAGCCGAATCTCCAACCGATTGCCCGGCCGTGATGGTGGGCACATACCAGGTGCCGTTTTCTTTCATCAGCCGGATCACTTCATCATCCATAAAAGTTCCGTGTTCAATTGAAGTAACACCAGCCCTGATGGCTCTCTTCATTCCCTCGGCTCCATGTGCATGGGCAGCTACTTTAAAACCATAATCTTTGGCTGTATTGATCACGGCCCTGATCTCCTCTTCGGTAAAATGTGCGCCCGCACCGTCTTTCGCATTACTCAGAACTCCCCCAGTAGCAGTGATCTTGATCACATCAGATCCTTCTTTATAACGCTGGCGTACAGCTTTCATGGCTTCAGCGGCCCCGTTGATCACTCCCTCCTT
>CBDUBK010000378.1:0-3398 GCA_965365375.1 uncultured bacterium
TCTTCTCGGATCACGACGTGCCTTGTTGCCAAGGATACGCATCACCTGGTTATCCAGTCCAAGCCTTTTATTCAGATCATTCGCGTAGGTCTCCCAGTCATGGATGGGCTTTGATGCCACACCACTTTCGATAGCGGCTTTTGCTACTGCTGGTGCCACGGTTGCCAACAGGCGGGGATCGAGCGGTTTTGGAATAATATATTCAGGACCAAAATTGATGCTCTTGGTATTGTAGGCAAGGTTCACGATATCCGGAACAGGAGTCTGGGCCATTTCAGCCAGGGCTTTCACAGCTGCCAGTTTCATCGCCTCATTGATCTGTGTGGCACGCACATCCAGCGCGCCGCGGAAGATGTATGGGAAGCCAAGTACATTATTAACCTGGTTAGGAAAATCACTGCGGCCGGTAGCCATGATCACATCGTTGCGGGCAGCGGTTGCATCCTGCCAGGAGATCTCGGGATCAGGATTGGCCATGGCAAAAACAATGGGATTCTTGGCCATGCTCTTCACCATTTCCTGTGTTACCACATTACCCACACTCAGACCAACAAAAACATCAGCTCCCTTGAAAGCCTTGTCCAGCGTGGTTTCCGAGGCAGCATTGGCAAAACGGAGTTTGAATCCTTCCAGGTCAGTTCTTTCTTTATGCAAGGCACCCTTTCGGTCGAAGATGCAGAAGTTTTCAGGTTTGGCTCCGAGACTCACATACAATTGTACGCAGGCCATGGCAGCCGCACCGGCTCCGTTCACAACAAATTTTACCTTATCAATTTTTTTCTTCTGGATCTGCAGGGCATTGAGCAATGCGGCCGCGCTGATGATGGCGGTACCATGCTGGTCATCATGCATCACCGGGATAGTGAGCTGCTCACGCAATTCCTTTTCAATATAAAAACACTCGGGAGCCTTGATGTCTTCCAGGTTGATGCCACCAAAAGTGGGTTCCAGGGCTTTTACGATCTGTACAAATTTTTCAGGGTCTTTTTCATTGATTTCGATATCGAATACATCAATGTCAGCAAAGATCTTGAAGAGAACTCCCTTGCCTTCCATAACGGGCTTGCTGGCTTCCGGGCCAATATCTCCCAGCCCCAGAACCGCTGTGCCATTGCTGATCACGGCTACCAGGTTTCCCTTTGCTGTATATCGGTAAACATTTTCTTTATTGGCTGCGATCTCCTTGCAGGGTTCTGCCACACCGGGTGAATATGCCAAAGAAAGGTCCCTCTGGGTCTTGGCTTCTTTCGTAGGTATTACTTCAATTTTGCCGGGCCTGCCTTTCTCGTGGTATTCCAGTGCATCTTTCTTACGCAAACTATTTGCCATATGCTGTTTATTATTCCACAACGGATGCTGATACCGTTTATGGCGGCAGAGCTTCCGTTGAATAAGGCTGCAAAATACAAATTAAATAGGCGAGGGAGGTGTGGCATGGCATATCATTTGAGCTAAGGTTTGAAAATGAAATATTATGGCAGATAATCCAAACAAAAAAGGCCAGGACGCCAAAAGGGTGAGCCAGCAGCCACATGAACAGGCATATCAAAGAAGAAAAAGAAAAGAGGAGCAGGAAGGGAGCCGTTCATCTTCTTCAGGACGTGGTTCCAGTCGTGATTCATCAAAAGAAAATTCCGGCAGGAGCTCAACAGGAAGATAAGTCAACAGTGATTTTATGAACCTGCAGGTAAGGCCTGCAGGTTTTTTTATTGCGTGACCTCGACATCTGCTGATACATCGCCACCACCTGTTCCTGGGTAGGGAAGTATATTGATCAACCTGACCTTATAACCCAGTGCCACTATTTCATTCTGGTAATGCGGCGTCATTGTAAGCGTAGCCAGTTCAAATGTTGCAGATGAGGTATTAACAGTGAGTTTGAATCTTCCTTTTGCTGCTCCTTCCCAAATACAATTGGCATTAGCGGGACAGCGTGAATCTTCGGTCAGTTCTTCAAAACAGATCCTTACATCCTGGCCGCCTACGTTCACAGTTTTGCAACCGTTTTCGCGGATGGCAAGGCCCTCGCTGTGCAAGGATTTTTTACAGGAAACAGCCATCATTAAAAGGGCTGAGAGAGCAATCAGCAGTCGCATGTTTTTTTTTAAGTTGACAAGGGCTTTTGTAAAAGCGTTGCATCAGCAGCAGCCCCCATCCAGGCCATAATGCCCATTCCTGTTTCTATAGCTGATTCGTCAATATTAAAAACAGGGGTATGGACACCCGCGGTAATTCCCTTTTCCCTGTTAGCCGTGCCTAGCCGGAAAAAACAGCCGGGAATAAGCTGTGAATAATAGCCAAAATCTTCAGCACCCATCCTGATTTCGGTTTCTTCTACGTTGGCTCCACCCATATAATCGATGGCAAGGGATTTTGCCACCTCGTTCAGGCCTTCGTTATTGTACACGGTCGGGTAACCCACATCAATATGCAGTTCAAGCTCAGCTCCCATGGAACTCACGAGTTCGTGTGAAAGCTTGGTGATGATCTCGTGGGCTTTGAATCTCCAGTCTTCATCCATTGCCCTGAATGTTCCCATAAGTTTTACTTCTGAAGGAATGACATTGGTAGTGAAGCCTCCCTGGAAAGATGTGATGGAAAGAACTGAGGGTTTCAATGGATTATTGTTGCGGCTGATTACCTGTTGCAGGGCAACCACCAGGTGTGAAGCAACTAAAATGGTATCGGTAGTGAGGTGAGGTGCAGCGGCGTGACCACCCTTGCTTTTGATGGTCATATAAATTTCATCCGCGCTTGCCATGACCTTGCCTGCCCGGAAACTTAATTTTCCTTTTTCCAGTTGCGGATTTACATGCAGGGCAAAAATGGCGGATGGTTCAGGGTGTTTTAAAACATCTTCTTTGATCAGCAGGCTCGCACCCCCGGGATTTTTTTCTTCTCCCGGCTGGAATACCAGTTTCACAGTGCCTTCCCATTCATCTTTTGTTTCCGAGAGAATGCGGGCTGCACCAAGCAGGCAGGTGGTATGCACATCATGACCGCAGGCGTGCATGATTCCAGGCTTGGTGGACTTATACGCTACTTCATTTTTTTCTTCAATGGGCAGCGCGTCCATATCGGCACGCAGGGCAATGGTTCTTGATGCGGGGTTTTTTCCTTCGATCAACCCGATCACACCGGTTGTGGCTTTGATCTCGAATGGTATATTGTAAGAAGCCAGTTTTTGCTGGATATATTTTGATGTTTCAAACTCCTGGTAACTCAGTTCGGGATGGGCATGGAGGTGATGCCTCACTTCAATGAATTCAGGAGCATATTGTTTAGCAAGAGCTTTTATTTTTTGCTGAAGCATCGGGCAAATTTACGGAATAGCTGCAAGCGGCAAGCTTCAAGCTGCAAGACCTTATGCAGATCTGCATTAATGTTTTCAAATTTTG
>CBDUBK010000379.1:0-3389 GCA_965365375.1 uncultured bacterium
TCACGGCCTGGCAATCGCCAAGGGCATTTCCGTTAATTCCTGCATGGCAGAACTGTATGGCAAGGCCACTGGTAATGCCAAGGGCAAGGGTGGCAGTATGCACTTCTTCGGTAAAAATGAAAATTTTTACGGAGGCCATGGTATTGTTGGAGCACAGATCGGCACAGGTGCCGGGCTGGCCTTTGCGGAACAGTATCGCGGAACCGATAACGTGGTGCTTTGTTATTTTGGTGATGGCGCTGCCCGCCAGGGTATGCTTCATGAAACCTTTAACCTGGCCATGTTATGGAAACTACCCGTGATCTTCATCTGCGAGAATAACAACTACGCGATGGGTACCTCAGTGAGCCGTACTTCCAACATCACCGACATCTATAAACTGGCCGATGCCTACGAGATGCCTGCCGATGTAATTGATGGCATGAGTCCCGAACCGGTTCATGAAAGTGTAAGCCGCGCTGTAAAAAGAGCCCGTGAAAAAGGCGGACCTACCTTGCTCGAGATCAAGACCTACCGTTATAAAGGACATTCCATTTCCGATCCCCAGAAATACAGGACCAAGGAAGAAGTGGAAGATTATAAAAGCAAGGATCCGATTACAAGCATTCTCAAAACCATTTACGATAATAAGTTCGCAACGGAAGAGGAAATCAGGCAGATCAACGAAAGAGTTGACCAGGCAGTAGAGGAAAGTGTGAAATTCGCCGAAGAATCTCCATGGCCTGCTGATGATGAAGTACTAAAAGATGTATACGTAGACAAGGATTATCCTTTTATCACCGATTAAACATTTACCACCTTAAACAAACATTGATTCATGGCTGACGTTAAACATGCACGCCCCAATACAGGAACTGACCAGGAAGTGGTTGTACGTGCGAAAGATTTCTGGACCCGTTATGGCCGCGGCCTTATGATCGCTGCCGGTGCGGTGATTTTATTGGGAGGCGGATGGCTGGCCTATAAATACCTGGTGAAAGCGCCCAAAGAAGAAAAGGCTGCTGAAGCTATCTGGAAAGCTGAATCCTATTTTATCCAGGATTCCATCCAGAAAACACTGAAAGGCGACGGTCAGTTTGCCGGTGCAGAAAAAATCGCTGACCAGTACAGCGGAACCGCTGCAGGAAACCTGGCAAATTATTATGCTGGTGTTATGGCGCTCAAGGCCGGTGAATTTCAAAAAGCAGTCAACCACCTGAAGGATTTCAGCACGGAAAGCAAACCCGTACAGGCAAGAGCCTATAAATTATTAGGTGACGCTTATGCAGGTGTCAACAAAAATGCTGACGCATTAAGCAGCTACAAAAAAGCAGCTAATACCTTTGAAAAGGACAGGCAGAACAGTTCAGAATACTTATTCTTCGCCGCCTATTTTGCTGACCGTGTAATGAATGATAAAAAGCAGGCAGCCGAACTTTACAAAGAAATTGTAAACAAATATGCTGACACCCGTTTTGGAGTGGAAGCTGAAAGATATCTTGCCCAGGCAGGCGTTTATAAAACTGAAGACTAATCAGCTACCAGCCACGCTATAGCTCAAAGCTTTAATAATGGCAGATGTAACGAATAGCAAACTTTATCAAAATCTCGAGGACATCCGGCAACTGAAGGATGTCCTTGTTGTTTTGGTGAGGACCGAATGGAATTCAGCCATCACGGATGAACTTGAAAAAGGCTGTCTCAGGATCTTTGACCAGTTCCAGATCAAAACCATTACGCTCACCGTACCCGGGGCGATTGAACTTCCCTTCGCTATCAGGCAATACTGGGCGCATAACAATGCACCCTCTTCATTTATAGCCCTTGGTTGCGTCATCAGGGGAGGCACACCCCATTTCGATTATGTATGCCAGTCCGTAACCACTGGCATCACTGAACTCAATCTCAGTATGGAAGTTCCGGTCATCTTTGGTGTACTCACGGTTGACAATGAAGAGCAGGCAAAAGAACGTTTAGGTGGATTACATGGCCATAAGGGCGAAGAAGCAGCTATTACTGCTGTCAAGATGATGATCCTTAATGAACAATTGAAGGAAGGAAAAAAATAACATGAAGGTCCAGATTTTTATTCCCTGTTTTGTAGACCAGCTTTACCCGCAGACTGCTTTCAATATGATCAGGTTACTGGAAAAAGCAGGTTGCGTGGTCAGTTATAATCCTAACCAGACCTGTTGCGGGCAACCTGCATTCAATGCCGGTTTCTGGGATGATGCCCGCGAGGTTTGTTCAAAATTCCTGAAGGATTTTGATCCCAATGCATTCATTGTTGCACCCAGTGCCAGCTGTGTGGGTTTTGTAAAAAATTATTACGCAAAACTTTTCGATAATTCTTCTGTACACAACGAAGTAAAAGCGATCAGCCAGAATATTTTTGAACTGTCAGATTTCCTTGTGAACAAATTGAAGTTCACTGAATTTGGAGCCAGCCTTCCAGGCAGGGCAACCTATCATGATTCCTGCGCAGGGCTTCGCGAATGCGGTATCAAAAATGAACCAAGGGCTTTATTGCAGCAGGTAAAAGGTTTGGAGATCACTGAGCTGAATGATGTGGAAACCTGCTGCGGTTTTGGAGGAACATTCGCGGTAAAATTTGAACCCATCTCCATCGCGATGGCAGAACAGAAAGTAGAAAACGCACTGGCTACCGGTGCTGAATATTTGATTTCAACTGATCTCTCCTGTCTCATGCATCTACAGGGATACATCGATCAGAAAAATTACAAGCTTAAAACGATGCATCTTGCTGATGTATTAACAAGCGGATGGTAGAAAACTGTTAGCCATCAGCTACTGGCTAATGGCTAACAGCCAAAAGCTTACTGAGGCATCAACACCGTATCCACTACATGAATCACGCCATTGCTCTGGTACACATCACTGATGGTGATCATGGCCATTCCGCCTTTTTCATCTTTGATCCACCATTTACCATCTTTTTCCATGATCCATAATTTTCCACCCTGCACGGTTTTTAATTCTGCAGTGCCGGAATTTTTCTTCATCCATTTTTTGATTTCATTGGCATCGAGTTTTCCAGCAACCACGTGGTAGGTAAGAACTGAGCCAAGCAGGCTTTTGTTCTCTGGTTTCAGAAGGGTAGCAACGGTTCCTTCGGGTAATTTATCAAATGCACTGTTCACAGGTGCGAAAACCGTAAAAGGTCCTTTTCCCTGGAGGGTTTCCACCAGCCCGGCTGCTTTCACAGCTGCCACCAGTGTGGTATGATCCTTTGAATTAACGGCATTGTCAACAATGTTTTTGGAAGCATACATGGGTGCACCGCCCACTTCTACAGTCTTTTCTTTTTTCATCTGGTCCTGTGCCATTGAGGCAAAAGAGAATGATGCCAGCAGTAAAACTGCCAATGAGATTTTTTTCATGTTCCTGGT
>CBDUBK010000380.1:0-3383 GCA_965365375.1 uncultured bacterium
GTAATGACCATCATGGGCATACTTACCAAATACATTGCTGCTGCTCTCACACAAAAAACTTTCAGGCTTTCACAACTGGAACGCAAAATGATCTTTGGCCTGAGTACATCAAGAGTGGGTGCTACACTCGCCATTGTGCTGGTGGGTTACAATATCATTATCGGTGAAACTGCGAACGGTGAACCCATCAGGTTATTGAATGAAGATGTGCTGAATGGTACCATCATCATGATCCTCATCACCTGTACCATCAGTTCCTTCATCGTTGAAAAGGCCTCACAAAAACTAGCCCTCCTCGAAGACAATCTTTCAACTGGAAAAGATGAATCCAATGAAAAGATCCTGGTGTCATTGGCCTACCCGGAAACAGTAACAGAACTGATTGATTTTGGATTGATGCTCAAACCAAAAAAGAGCCTCATTCCCGTGTATGCACTCAATGTGATCAGTGATGAAGCAGGAGAAGGGAAATCACATGCTGTTGCAAAGAAAATGATGGAAAAGGCGGTTGCTCATGCAGGTGCAACAGAGCAGGCCATCATTCCCATCACCCGTTTTGATATGAATATCAGTAACGGGATCATATATACTCTGAAAGAGCAAAAGATCACTGACCTGCTGATAGGGCTTCATCATGATGCCAGCCAGCATAATTTCCTTGGCCCTGTGGCGGAGCGAATATTGAAACAAACGGATGAAACAGTATTTATTTATAAATCCATCCAGCCTTTCAATACGCTCAGGAGAGTGATCGTTGTGGTGACTGTACAGGCTGAACTCGAACCAGGTTTCCCGCACTGGTTCGGCAAGATCAATACCATTACGAGGGAAACAGGCTTGCCGATTGAATTTTATGCAACTAAAGAAACCATCATTGAATTAAAAGACCAGCAGCAACTCCAGCAGGTGCAGGGGAAGATCAATTACCATGAATTTTCCCAGTGGGATGATTTCCTGGTGTTCACCCGCGAGGTGAGAAAGAATGATTTGCTGGTGATCGTATCCTCGAGAAAGGGACATATTTCCTACCAGCAGCAATTGGAACGCCTGCCCTATTACCTCACCAATTATTTCCCGGAGATTAGTTTTATCATGCTCTATCCGCAACAGGTTTCCAGGGGCATCAAAATGGATGATGTGCAGCACAATGATGGTTCTCTTGCAGAGATGGTGACCAAGGTTGGATCGATTGGAAAGCGTAAAAAATTCTGGAAGTTCTTTTCAGGGAAAAAATAGATTGCTCATTCCACTAAAATCTTTTCTTTCAATACTTCCCTGCCCTGCCTGTCCAGTCCACGAAGCAGGTAAAGTCCCTTTGCCAGGTTTTGGACATCCATTTGCGAAGGATCATTCCATGAAATGAGCAACTGGCCGTTTGATGAATACAGCTCAACCTTCCTGATGGATTGAGCATGCCGCAGTTCTATCCTGTTGCGGACAGGATTTGAAACTATCCGTGGTTTATGTTGCGGCAGCGGGTTGATTGCTGTCGGCGTATTGCTCCGGATATTAATTGAGTTGAGATTAAATCCAGGACTGTTGGCTCTTATCCTTAACACATGCTGCCCGGCGGGAAAATGCATGGTATTGCTTAAGGTTGTCCAGTTATTGAAACCACCTGTAGCAGCAAGGTTCTGGGTGATAGCTGTCACACCATCAAGCTGCACTTCAAAAGATGCCTGCTGGTTCACCGCCACACGGAAATCCAGCACATAGGTTGCAGCCTGCGCTACACTTACCTGGTATTCAAGCCAGTCATTTGCTTCGATATATCCTGCATGCGCAAAGCCTGAAATATCCGAAGTGCGCTCAAGCAAAATACCTTTCATCCGGGTATATTTTTCCGCTTCAACCATCGCAGGTATGGGCTGGAAATAATTGGTATCATGCACAGGCATGGCTACATATGCCTGCCCCAATGGAGTAAGCGTACCGGATTGTGCGAGCAGGTCAATATATGGATATGCTGATGACCCTGAGTTGGTGCGTCCAATGAACCAGGCATAACGGAAAACAGATGTATCTGCCTCCATGATATCTGTTGCCCCTATCATATAATTGATCTGGGCATTGACGTTATTGATATTCCCGTTCTGTTCCCAACCCGCATATTCTGTTACCCAGATAGGTTTGTTGTATTTTTTGAAAAGATTCAGGTACCAGCTGAATGCTGAAACAGTATTCATGTAGGAATGGATGGCGATATAATCTACGCGGCATCCGGTGCAGGCGGCAAAAAAATCATCCAGGTATTTTACAGGATCTGTATAGTGAATACCGTTTTCGGTTACACAATTACCACAAAAGTTTACCGCCGGACCAACGATTTTCAGGTTATAATCAGTAGCGATACTTTCCAGCCGGTGCCATTGCGCTACGGCCTGTGAAGGGGTCATATTAGCCTGGTCAATAAAATTGGGTTCGTTGAAAGCGAGCAGGTATTTCACCTGTGGATTGGCAGCAAGAAAGCTGCGCATTTTCGTTTCGTTGAAACTGCCATTCCATGCCATGGGCACAAAATCAAATCCGTACTGGGTGTAATTTGAACTCACAGTAGACTCAGGGGCTTCGGACCAGTTGTACCACCAGCTGACTCCAGCTGAAAGTGCCTGGAGGTCAGATGCGGAGTGATGCCCGTAACCCAATCCACGCTTTGTACTCTTCTGCTGCGCATGGAGCAGTTGTGGCAAACAAAACAAAAAAACCATCAGGTATTTCATAAGCTTAAAACCGAAACCTGAAGTTATCATCTTTAATGATGTAAAATATGAGAGGGGTCAGGAAAGCTTACTGAGCTTCCTGGAAAGCAGCTCCCTGGATGTACGCGTCTTTACCAGCGACATTGCTTTCTCAAAATGTGCACGTGCTTTTTTACAATCCGAATGGTAATAAAGTGTTCCCAGCAGGGAAAAATAAAAGGGATTGTTCTCCAGTTTCAGCTTTTCTGCTTCACTGATTGCTTTCATGTTTCCCTCCAGTTTTGACAATGCATAAATCCTGTTCAGAGCAGCCAGGGGATTATCATCAATTTCTATTAGCCGGTCATACAGGAACAATATATTTTTCCATTTCTCACCACCCTCCTCTTTTATCGTATGCCAGTAAGCAATGGCTGCTTCCAGGTGATATTTGGAGATACTGTCCCCTGTAGCCGCCCTTTTGAGATAGAAACTACCTTGTGCAATAAGCGCCTGGTCCCAGCTGCCTGTATCCTGTTCATCATAAAGAAGGATCTCTCCACTGCTATTTTTCCTTGCAGCCAGCCTTGATGACTGGAAACACATCAATGCATAAAGTGCGTTTACTTTAGGCTGGCTGGTGCTTTCGTGTTCCGTTAAAAGTCTTACAAGCCTCATTGCTTCCCTGCACAATTCTTCCTGCAC
>CBDUBK010000381.1:0-3381 GCA_965365375.1 uncultured bacterium
CTGAAGAAGCGGCACGCATAGCTTTACGAACACAGCAGGTTGTAGCATTTGAAAGCGGGGCGGCAGAAACTGTTGATCCGCTTGCCGGTTCTTTTTTCGTTGAACAACTTACCAGTGAAATAGAAGCCAGGGCCTGGGAACTGGTTAATAAGATTGATGCCATGGGCGGCAGCGTCACGGCCATTGAAGAAGGTTTTATACAGGAAGAAATTGCAAGGAGTGCTTATGAGTACCAGCGCAAGATCGAATCAAAGGAAAAGATCATCGTGGGTATGAACCAGTTTAATGTTGGTGAAGAAACACCTATTCCGATTTTGCGTGTCAATGACAGCATCCGGGATGAGCAGGTAAAACGATTGAATGCCTTAAAAGAAAAACGTGATGCTGAAAAGGCAAAACAATCTCTTGAAAAAATCAGGGAAAAAGCTGTGATGAATGAGAACCTGATGCCATCAGTAATAGAAGGTGTAGAAAATCATTGTACCCTCGGGGAGATCGCGGGTGAACTTCGAAATGTTTTTGGTGAATACAAATCGAAATAAGAAAGCCGGGTAGCGGGCGATAATTTACCACCAGCCTCCCGGCTAATCTAGGCGTAGTTATTTGATCACGGACCTGATTGCCGTAACAGAGTCCATATGTTTTTTCAAAACAGGGAGGGTCGCAGCCGCCCATGATTTCAACTGGGCATCACCGCCTCCATTGGCCTGCTTTTCAAATTTGTCGATCGTTTTCTTATGGTCATCTTCCATCATCCCGATATAATGACTGTCGAAGGAACGGCCCTTCATTTTTTTCATCTCATCCATATGCTTTTGAAGGTCTTCCGGAAGTGTAGAAGGAAGGTTCATGCCACGGCCTGAAGCAAAATTCTTAAGCTCATCATTAGCCTTGGTGTGATCAGCCACCATCATCGCCCCGAAATTCTTTATCCTGGCGTGTGCTGCGTTCTGTTGTGCCAGGTTACCGGATTCTACTTCCATCAGTCCGCCAATGGCAGCTTCCATAATAAAAGTTGAATCATCTTTTGATAAAGGCGTATTGCTCATTGTCTCAGTGCCATTGGTGGCATCAGTTACTGAATCGGGTTTTGGCCCGTCAGCCACGTTGGAACCATCATTCGCAGAATCGTTGCAGGAAATAATGGACATTGCGATAAGTCCAAGTGAAAAAGAAGTCAGTTTTCTATTCATAAAAATCTTGTTTGTGCTGATACATTAAAAATTTTATGCCAGTGTTTTTCAGGCACGGATTCTACCAATCTGCTGACATCCGGTCCCTTTCTGTGTAAGGGCTGCGTAAAAATTCCCTTATTTTGTTTCAACTCATCATTATGAAAAAGATCTTCATTTTCACATTTTGCTGCCTCATCCTTTTACAGGCCCGGGCTCAACCTCCCGCCTTCATCAAAGACAGCCTGGATGCTTATATTAATAAAGGTCTCAAAGACTGGAGTATACCCGGGCTCGCCATTGTGATCGTCAAGGAAGGAAAGGTCGTGGTGATGAAGGGTTATGGGGTAAGGGATATCCAAACAAAAGAAGCAGTCGATGCCCAGACCCTGTTCATGATCGCCAGCAATACCAAACTGTTCACCGGAACGGCCCTGGCCCTCCTTGAGCAACGAAATAAACTTTCATTGAATGATAAGGTTATAAAGTACTTCCCAGGCTTTCGTTTATACGACACAGTGAGTACTTCACTGGTTACCATCAGGGATTTGCTTACGCACAGGATCGGCACAAAAACCTTCCAGGGTGACTTTACCTTCTGGAACACAAACCTGACAAGGGAGGCGATCATGGAGAAAATGCGGTTGCTTCAGCCCACACAAATATTCAGGCAGGACTATGGCTACTGCAACAGCTGTTACCTTACTGCAGGTGAAGTGATCCCAAAAGTAACAGGAAAGCAATGGGAAGATTTTGTTGCTGACAGCATTACCAAACCACTGGGAATGAACCAGACAATGATCCTATCGACAGGAATCAGCCAAAAAAGCAATGCTGCAAAACCTTATACCACTTCCTATACCAACACCCTGCAGCGTGTACCATTTGATGACTGGAATAACCTGGGTCCGGCTGCCAGCATGATCAGCAATGTGAATGATCTTTCCAAATGGCTGATCATGCAACTCGACAGCGGAAGGTTTGGAGGAAAACAGATTCTCCCCTGGCCGGTATTGCAAAAAACCAGGGATGTGAACATCATTACCTCCAGCCGCAAATCAACAGTGTATCCCATGCATTTCAGGGGATATGGACTTGGACTTTCGGCGGCCGATTATAATGGCAGGCAGGTGTACTGGCATACAGGTGGCGCAGCAGGCATGGTGAGCAATGTTTGTTTTATACCTGAAGAAAAACTTGGAATTGCCATCCTTACCAATAACGATAACCAGGGATTTTTCGAGTACCTGCGTTACCAGGTGATGGATGCCTATCTTGGAATGCCTTATATCAACAGAAGCCAGGCGCAACTGAAGGCCTTCAGGGATGAAATGAAAAACCAGGTTGCAGAGATCAATACCTGGAAAGCAAGGATCAAAAACAACCAGCCTGAATTACCGGTAAGCAGCTATGCCGGTGTTTATACCAACCCGCTGTATGGAGATATTACCATCAGCCAGATTGGAAAACAACTGAATATCAAATTCGGGATCAAACCGGATCTCGAAGCCCGCCTGGATTACCTTGACAACGGTGAATGGCTGATGCAGTATTCCAATATTGAGTATGGTGTTTTCGTTGTTAAGTTTGAAATCGCTGGTGGAAAGGTAAAATCCATCACCACGCGGCAGAATGAATTCGTTGAATACGATCCCTATACATTTACCCGGAAATAAAATATGAGATATTTCTTTGGTCTTGCAATCCTGTTTTGTACCCAGTTGAGCTTTGCACAGAAGAAGGACAAGGTGCAAAGAATAAAATTCTGCGGTGCCGCATATAAAAGCAGGTCAGCTATGATGGAACTGCTGAAAGAGGAATTTGCATTTCTCAAACTTAATGACCGGGACACTGTAGTGGATATAGGCGCCGGGAGCGGCTGGTTCAATGGTGCAGTGGCAGCGGGTACAAATATCCAGGATGTACATTTCATTCTTGTTGATATTGATACATCCTGTCTTAACCAGGCTAAGGTTAATAATATGGTAGATCATTACAGCAATCTGAAAGGTGCCCCGCTGGATCATTCCTTCCAGCTTCATGTAAATACAGTTGACAGCTTATGGCTCCCGCTGAACAGGTATAAAAAAGCCTGGATCCTGAACGTGCTGCATGAAATTCCGGATAAGGAAAAAATGATTAGTGATGCATTTGACATCCTGGAAACAGGTGGAGAACTGGTGCTTCTGGAATTAAAGCCGCGTAAGCC
>CBDUBK010000382.1:0-3373 GCA_965365375.1 uncultured bacterium
ATCCATTTGCCAGTCCATCCGCCCCTTAAGCGAAGTTGGTTTGGGTTATGTGAAACTGGGGCAGTCTTCTGACACCCTTTCCGGTGGTGAAGCCCAGAGGGTTAAGCTGGCTTCTTTCCTGGGTAAAGGTAAATCGGCAGGTAAGGTCTTATTCATTTTTGATGAACCTACCACAGGTTTGCATTTCCATGATATCAAAAAATTACTCGCTTCCTTTAATGCACTGATCGACCAGGGGCATTCCATTATTGTAATTGAGCATAATACAGATGTGATCAGGAGTGCGGACTGGCTTATAGAACTGGGACCTGAAGCTGGTACGGATGGAGGTCAGTTGGTTTTCGCGGGCAAGCCTGCTGATATTAAAAAAGAAAAATCCAGCAGAACCGCGCCATTTATTTGACAATCTCATTTATCTGGCTAGTTTTGTACTCCTTCTATCAAAGCCGTTTTCCAATTCTTCTGATTCCATCCCCTCAGTCTTAATTCCAGTTCCGATCTCATACCTAATGAGCAAGCCTTCCATGTCTTCTGTTGAACTTAGTTTAACCAGGATATCTATGCTCAGAATTTTACCTGCTTCCTTATAAACCATCATGTAATTCACCGGCCTTGCATTGTTAAGTCAGCAATGGAAAAGGTCCGGGGACAATTCGTGATTCAATAAGAAAACCAGTATCCAAAAAGAAAGGGGATCTCCGGATCCTCTTTTCTTTATGTAAATCACTAAAAATTGAAATTGAAATTGTTTTGAATCCTTAAAGAAATTTATGAATTCCGGTCTTGCACCTTGCTGCTTAAACTTTTTCTTACGATTCCGTGATCCTCACATCAATCACCTTCAGCTGGAGATTTTTTTCACCGTTCCATTCATTCTCGTCCAGGGTGAAGACGATATCAACGGCCTTGCCTGCCTCGAGCAGGGGCATTTTTTCTGCCATATTGAATCCAATACCCGTGATCTTTACATTACCCTGTTGCAGCACGAAGCGGATATGGTTTTCCTTCACCACCTTGCTCCAACCGGTATTGTACACTTTTTTGGCTACAAAAACAGGCCTCAGGTTATCAGGGCCAAAGGGTTCCATCTGGCAAACAATATCGTAAAAAGCTTTTCGTATATCCGGCAACGTTATCTCTGCATCAATTACAATTTCCGGGATGAGCTGGTCAGGTTGGATGGAAGATCTGACCACTTCTTCAAATTTCTGGCAGAAGGCTTCCACCTTACCGGGTTCCATGGTCATGCCGGCTGCATAAAAATGGCCGCCGTATCCCAATAAAAGATCACGGCACTGGTGCACGGCTTCGTACACATTGAAGCCCGTTACACTTCTGGCGGAGCCGGCCACATAATCACCGCTTTGCGTAAGTACAATCGTAGGCCTGTAATAATGGTCAATAAGTCTTGAAGCCACAATACCCACGACACCCTTATGCCAGTGAGGCTGGTAAAGAACGGTACTCATCCTGTTCACCATGATCTCATCTGCCTCTATTAGGGCCAGTGCTTCTTCTGTGATGCTGCTGTCTGCTTCCCGGCGGTTGGTATTATCCGAATGCAGTTGTTCGGCCCAGGATACCGCTTCTTCATAGGTTTCCGCTACAAACATCATTACCGCCTTGCGGGCATCATCCATACGGCCGGCGGCATTTACCCTTGGCGCGATCATAAATACCAGGTTGGTGATCTGGATCTCCTTGCCATGCGCGCTTAGTTCCGCGAGCGCTTTGATGCCAAAATTGGGATTGCTGTTTACTTTCTTTAGCCCGAAAAAAGCCAGCACACGGTTCTCACCGGTCATCGAGACAATATCCGCGGCGATGGCTGTTGCAACCAGGTCGAGGTACTGGTAGGCTACATCATCGGGCAGTTCCATTTTACGGCAAAGGGCTGTAATAAGTTTGAAACCCACGCCGCAACCGCACAATTCCTTGAAAGGATAAGGGCAGTCACTTTGTTTGGGATTTAAAATGGCCACAGCAGGAGGGAGGGTTTCATCAGGCAGGTGATGGTCGCACACAATAAAATCAATCCCGAGACCAGCAGCATAACGGATGAGTTCAACCGATTTTATACCACAGTCCAGGGAAATGATCAGCGTAAAACCATTTTCATGGGCGAAATCAATCCCGGCCTTACTTACCCCGTAACCTTCGCGGTATCGGTGGGGTATATAAAATTCTGTTTCAGGGTGGTGTTTTTTAAGGAACTGGTACATACAGGCCACCGAGGTGGTGCCATCCACATCATAATCGCCGAATACCAGGATCTTTTCCCCGGTAGCAAAAGCATGCAGGACCCTGGTACAGGCTTTTTCCATATCCTTCATCAGGAAGGGATCATGCAACTGGTCGAGGGAAGGCCGGAAAAATTGCTTTGACTTTTCATAGCTGTCCACACCCCGTTGCACCAGGATGTTGCACAGGACCGGGTGAATCCTGAGTTCATTGAACAGGTTGTTGTTCCTGTCCTGGTCTACAGGATGTATCCTCCAGCGTTTCCGGGTGGCCATGCGGGTTTTAATATTTTCTGTCGGTAACAAAATTTACAAGGTCTTCGAAACCATTCCTGATCTCGGAATCCGGAAAGGTATGTAAGAGTTGCAAAGCTTCGGATTTATAGGTATTCATCCGGTCAATGGCATACGCAATCCCGCCGTTTTTTTCTACCACATCTATGATGTAATTCACCTTGCTTTTCCGGGTATTCTCATTTTTAATGATATAAATGATTTTCCGCCGGGTCTCCTTGTCAATATTATTCAGGGTATAAATAAGAGGAAGGGTAAGTTTTTTTTCCTTGATATCATTACCGGTTGGCTTGCCCACATCCTGCAGGGTGTAGTCGAAGAGATCATCCTTGATCTGGAAAGCGATCCCTACCTTTTCACCAAAGAGTTTCATTCGGCCGGCGATCTCCGCATCCTGTGATGTTGACCAGGCACCGGCGGCGCAGGCTGCAGCCAGGAGTGAAGCGGTTTTATTAGTGATGATTTCAAAATAAACCGCCTCGCTAAGATTAAGAGACCTGGACTTTTCCATTTGCAGCAATTCACCTTCGCTCATCTGCCGTACAGCATCTGACAGGTACTTCAATATCTGGAAATCATTGTTATCCAATGATAAAAGCAAACCTTTTGCAAGTAAATAATCGCCCACCAGAACCGAGGCTTTATTCTTCCAAAGCGCGTAAACTGAGAAAAAACCTCTACGTTCCATGGAATCATCAACCACATCGTCATGTACCAGGGTTGCCGTATGCAGCAGTTCAACAAGTGAAGCGGCCCTGTAGGATGATTCATTGACATTGCCACAAAGCCTGGCGGAAAGAAAAACGAACATGGGACGCAGTTGCTTACCCTTTCTTTTC
>CBDUBK010000383.1:0-3350 GCA_965365375.1 uncultured bacterium
TGCCGCTTCTTCAGTAGGCAGGCTTAATGCTTCATCATATCCATTGGTATGGAGTGACTGGGTTCCACCAAGTACTGCGGCTAGTGTTTGTATGGTAACGCGGGAAATATTGTTCAACGGCTGCTGTGCTGTAAGTGTGCTGCCACCTGTCTGTGTATGAAAGCGCAGCATCATGGCTTTGGGATCTGTAGCGCCAAGTTCCTTCATCATGGAAGCCCACATGCGGCGTGCTGCACGGAATTTTGCCACCTCTTCAAACAAATGGTTGTGGGCATTAAAAAAGAAGGAAAGCCTTTTTCCAAATACATTAATGTCCATACCCTTTGCCAGAGCGGCCTGCACATAGGCCTTGCCGTTACTCAGCGTAAAAGCGATCTCCTGCACAGCTGTACTTCCCGCTTCGCGGATATGGTAACCGGAAATAGAAATGGTATTCCACCTGGGTAATTCTTTGCTGCACCATTCAAAAATGTCTGTAATGATGCGCATGGAAGGTTGGGGTGGATAGATATATGTGCCGCGTGCGGCATATTCTTTTAAAATATCATTTTGTATTGTTCCGGAAATCTTTGAAAGATCCGCACCCTGTTTTTTTGCCTGTGCCACATAAAAAGAAAGAAGTATGAATGCCGTGGCATTAATGGTCATGGAAGTGGATACTGATTCCAGTTTGATATTGTGAAATAAGGTTTCAATATCATCTAGTGAATCAATGGCAACTCCCACTTTTCCTACCTCGCCTTCTGATAAAGCATGGTCGCTGTCGTAACCGATCTGTGTGGGCAGGTCAAAAGCCACACTCAGACCGCTTACACCCTGTGATAATAAATAATGATAGCGCTTGTTGCTTTCTGCCGCGGTTGAAAATCCCGCATACTGCCTCATGGTCCAGAGGCGGCCACGGTACATGTCTTCCTGAACACCACGGGTGAAGGGAAACTGCCCGGGTTTTTCATTCATGGGAACAGCATCTGAATACAGTTTCCTGATCTCGATGCCGCTATCTGTAAAGATTTTTTTTTCTTCCATAAAGAATGTACTGCAGGGCAGGAAAATTATTTCATCAGCTGCTTGGCTTCATGGTTCAGGGTTTCCAGCACAATGGAATGCATGGCTTTTTCCTGCTGGCTCATCACCACTTCGAGTAACTGTTTATTGAGGTCGCTCGATTTCGCATCAGGTGGCATAACATTGGAGATCTGGTTAATGATCAGCATGTTCTGGTCACGCAGGTTGCGTACTGCATCCCAGGCGATGGTACTTACATAAACCTGCTGGGAGATATTATATTCAAATTCCTGCTTGATGGTTTCGATGAGGTAGACCTGCATTTCTCTCGCACTGAGTCCGGGCTGGCTTACCCTGCTGATCAGGCTGGGAAGGGAGATCCTTTCGCATAATAATACAAGCCTTTCATATGCCTGAAGCTGCAGGGGACGGGTGGTGAAATTGGTCTCCGGTTCTTTTTCTTCATCTTTCCATTGTTTGGAACTGTAATAGACGAATATGGATACCACCAGGGCGATGAGGGAAATAACAAGAGCTATCGTTGCTTGATCCATTGGTAATTTGTTGTGTGCAAATATAGTCTGATGCAGCGAAAGGGGAGAGGCCATTAGCTGATAGCCATTGGCCTTTAGCCCTCGCTTTTTTGACTTTTGCCTTTTGATTTTTGAATTATGAAAAAGCCCCGCATTTCTGCAGGGCTCTCTATTAGAATCTGGAAAATTAATGTTTAACCGTCTCAGGCTTGGAAACAGGTTTCCTATCTGGCGCTGCAGCAGCATCATTGAATGCTTTCTTTCCGCCAAGGTCAACCAGTACCGGGGCCGCAACGAATACAGAAGAATAGATACCAACCAGTACACCAATCAGCATCGCGAAAGCAAAACCCTTGGTTACTTCACCACCTACCAGGAAGAGGATGAGGATGGTCAGGAATACGGTCAGCGAAGTCATGATCGTACGGCTCATCGTATCATTGATCGCCCTGTTAATGATCACTTCTTTTGTCTGTCCCGTCATCTGGCGGCTGTATTCCCTGATACGGTCAAAGATCACCACCGTATCGTTCATGGAGAAACCGATCACAGTCAGAATGGCCGCGATAAAGTGCTGGTCAATCTCAAGCGGGAAAGGAACGATTTCCCGGGCAAATGAAAACACGATGAGTGTTACCAAAACGTCATGGAAAAGCGCTGCCAGTGTACCCAGTGAATATCTCCAGTCGCGGAAGCGGATGAAGATGTACAATGAGATCAGTAATAATGACCAGATCGTAGCCCATTTGGCACCGTCAACCAGGTCATCAGAAATGGTTGGCAATACAGTAGTGGAACCTAACTGGTATTTTTTAGTATTAAATTCTTCAAAGCTCAAACCTGCAGGCAGGTGTTTCGCAAGTCCTTCATATAATTTTCTTTGAACCTGCACACCAGCATCAGCAGATGGATTGTCGATCAGGTAAGCCGTGGTGATATCCAACTGCTGGTTATTACCAATGGTTTTAATGATCGGTGATTCGCCAAAGGTTTGTGCAAGGTCCTCGCGGATCTGCTCAATATTGGGTGCCTGGTCAAAACGAACCTGGTAGCTGCGGCCTCCTTTGAATTCCACACCATAATCAAAACCATTATAGAAAGCGCCGATACCCAAAGCGATTACCACGAGGGAGATCGCATAAGCGATCTTTCTTTTTTCAATGAATTTGAAATTGGCATGCTGGAAGATCTTCCTTGATACCGGTGTGAAATATTGCAGGTGGCGTTTTTTGCTGGTAAACCATTCAGTAACCCAGCGGCTCACAAGGATACCACAGAAAAGAGACAACAGAAGACCGATGATCTGTGTGGTCGCGAAACCTTTTACCGGGCCCAGTCCGAAAGAGAAAAGAATGATGGCTGTAAGTAAAGTAGTAATGTGACCATCCAGTACCGGTGGCAATGAACGTCGGTAACCGTCATTAACAGCCTGTATATAACTTTTTCCCCGTGTCAGTTCTTCCTTGATCCTTTCATAGATTAATACGTTGGTGTCAACAGCCATACCGATGGTAAGTACAAGGCCGGCGATACCAGGAGCAGTGAGTGTTGCGCCAAGGCCGGTAAGTACACCAATGGTGAAAAGAAGGTTTAATACGAGTGCAATATTGGCAACCCATCCGCTGGTGTTGTAATAGATCAGCATCAGCAGGAAGATCACGATGAAGGAAACCACGAAAGCGGTAATACCACCTACAATTGCATCCTCCCCAAGTGTGGGGCCTACCACCTGCTCCTGAACAATGCGGGCAGGAGCGGAAAGGCGACCGATCTTGAGGATGTTGGCAAGGTCCTGGGCTTCTTCCAGGG
>CBDUBK010000384.1:0-3343 GCA_965365375.1 uncultured bacterium
GGTAAATGATTCTGCATCGCGATCTCCTGCATGCGCAGGTTTTTTTTCCCGGTGATGGGAAACCAGGCACCGGCTTTCACGGTCTGGTCATTAGCTACGATCATGCACTGGCGGCCGCTGACATAACCGATTCCGGAAACGGTACCACCGGCAGGACAACCGCCCTGTTCCTCGTACATTTCAAAGCCGGCAAAAGCGCCGAGTTCTATAAAGTCTGAATGTTTATCGATGAGATAGGCGATCCTTTCGCGGGCTGTGAGTTTGTTTTTTTCTTTTTGTTTGGCAATGGCTTTTTTGCCTCCGCCTTCATGGATCTTCTGGAGGTGCTGGTTCATTTTCTCTATCAAAGCAGGCATTGAAACCTTTTCAGTGGTACTCATGAAACAAATATAGTCTGAACCTTGAATAGGAAGGCTATTGGCGGGTGGCCATTGGCCATTGGCTTGATGTTATAGAGAACAGTTAGTTCTTTTACCGCAGAGAACCAGCCTTCACTAAAGCTAAGGCTGACAAAGGAAAAGGAGATCACGCAGAGTAAATCCTGCAAATCCTCCCATCCTGTAAATCCTGATTCAGACCTTACCGCCAGGAAAAATAGGAGTCAAGAAAAACCTGGCCTTTGTTAGTCGATAAAATAAAAGGCATAGCCGGGAAGGCGGGAAGACGGTAAGTAGCGTTTGAAATTCGCAAAAAATTTATTGACTCACCACGGTTTATTAAATCCAATGCATGTTTTTATTCGTGTATTTGCGATTATTATTTTGCACCGTAAAGAAAAAAAGCAATGTAGGAGTTGGGAAAAAAGTATGAATCGAATACTCTACTTACCGTCTTCCCGCCTTCCCGGCCATGACTTTCCTTTACCGCAATGAATGATTATCTTTAATACGATCATTTATCATAAACCAGCAACCATGGATAAAAATGAATCTTTAAAAAAAGAGGAACAGGATACCAATGACCAAACCGGCAATCAAAAAAAACCTGAAACCGGATTCACCGAGGTAAAGAATGCCAGTGCCTCCGGGCTGGGCTCCATGGGAAAAAATGCCGATGAACCTACCAGCATTGAAAAACAGGATGAAGAATAATGTTATTTAATTTCCAAAAGTCCCGGATCCTGTAAATTATGTACATCCATTTCCAAGATCCTTAGATTTGTTCATACAGTTTCAGACGACTGAAAATATTGATAACCAATCTCCAATATCGTTCATATTAATACTATCAGATTTTCTCCTGCCCATTCATGGAAAAACACATTTTTATAACGTGTTCCTCCCCGCATTCAACATAAAAAAAGCCTTAACTTGGGCATACTAAACTTCTGGACTGCTTTTGTTTTTTAAAAAATTACTGGTAGGGCTCCTGCTGCTGTCAGCAGTTGTCACTACTCACGCCCAATTACAGATCGTACCCCAGGCAAATGCCCAGGCACTGGCCCAAAAACTTGTTGGACCCGGTGTTACCATCAGTAATGTTACCCTTACCGGATCTAATCTTTCCACCGCATTTTTCCATAACCTCGGAGGTACTGCACTCGGACTTGACAGCGGTATCGTGCTTTCAACAGGAAGGGTTCTGACCGACGGGGCCAATGGTCTCAATGGTCCCGCTTTCAGCCTGGCAAGTTCCAATACCTTCACACCGGGCTATCCCATGCTGTCCGCGCTGGTGGCGCCTAATCCAACCAATAATGCGGTTGTGCTGGAATTTGATTTTGTACCGGTTGGTGATACTGTAAAATTCAGTTATGTATTCAGTTCTGATGAATACCCCAATTACAACTGTTCCAATTTTAATGATGTTTTCGCTTTCTTTATCAACGGTCCTGGTATCACCGGCACCAAGAACATAGCCCTGGTTCCCGGAACCGATATCCCGGTTTCGATCAATTCCATCAATAACGGCATCCCGGGTGGAGGAGGTACTATTACCACCTGCAACAATATGGGTGCTGGTTCTCCCTTTACCCAGTATTATGTAAACAATACCAATAACCAGTTCTTTACCCATAACGGACATACCGTGGTACTCACAGCCAGGGCAGCAGTGCAGCCCTGCCAGGTTTATCATCTTCGCATAGCCATTGCCGATGTGCAGGACAATTCTTTCGACAGTGGTGTATTCCTGGAAGCGGAAAGCCTCCGGTCGGATCCCATCAAAATAGAAAGTGCCAACCCAGAACAGAATGGAATTCCCTACCTGGTGGAAGGTTGCCAGACAGGAGGATTCAAGATCCTGCGTAATAAAAAATCACCGTTTCCACAACAGGTTAATATCGTGTACGGAGGCTCGGTCATTCCCGGTACAGATGTACAGGCCCTGCCATCTACAGCAATTATTCCAGCGGGTGACTCCGTTGTATTTGTGCCCATCATTCCGGTAGTAGACAATACCGCTGAAGGCATTGAATTGCTGAAGATCTTTATCTCCAATGGTTGTATCACTGCGAATCTTTTTATTGACAGCATGGAAGTGCAGCTGAGGGATTATGATACACTGGCCCTGCAGCCATCGGGCACGATCGGTTTTTGCACCAGCACACCGCTGCAATTAACAGCTTCCGGTTCCTATACCAGTTTTCAATGGTCCCCGGCTGCCTCATTAAATAATGCAACGATCGGGAATCCTGTAGCTTCCATTACATCAGCCACAACTTTTATCTGCGCTGCTTCCGCAGGTACTTGTAATGCCATGGATTCGGTAACAGTCTCTCCCAAAAAATTAAAACTGGTTTCAACAAAAGGCGTGGAATGCAAAGGCGGTACTAACGGTGAGATCAGGGTGAAAGGCGGATGGGAATGGACAGCTCCTGTGCAATTCAGTATCGACGGCGGAAGTTTTGTCAATGATTCCAGCTTCACGGGGCTTACTGCAGGAATGCATACTGTTCGCATTAAGGATGCTACAGGTTGCATTGATGAAATGGAAATCGAACTGTTCCAAACCTTCCCTGACCTAATGCTGAATGACAGTATTGTGAATGCTTCCTGCACGGGTAATAATGGCCAGGTATTTCTTACATCAACAGGCGGAAAACCCGGTTATAGTTTTGCCCTGGATAATGGAAATTTTATTACAACACCTTCCTTTACTGTAACAGGCGGACAACACCAGGTGAAAGTGAAGGATGCCAATGGTTGCCAGACCGCTTATGAAATTACGGTAGCGAACGATCCTGCTATTGTATTGAGCACGGTTACCACAGCAGCCAGTTGCAGTGGTAATCCTGATGGTAAATTATACATCACTGCCAGTGGAGGCAGTGGCCAGTACCAGTATTCCATCAATGGCATCAACTACCAGCAGGCTGACAGTTTTTTTGTGAACGTAGGCGATG
>CBDUBK010000385.1:0-3340 GCA_965365375.1 uncultured bacterium
AGGTTCATCCCAGTCATGGACAGATAAAGAAAACTTGGACCAGTGAACCGGAAATATCCACTCTGCACGCAGGTCCTCACCCGCCTGCACCACTTCTTCCGGCATCATATGAATATATTTCCAGGCCCCGTTGTATTGCCCGTTCTCAAGGATGGCCAAATCAAAAGGTCCAAGTTCTTCACCCGCTTTTTTAAAATGACTGTCATATCCGGAATCACCGCCAATGAATATGCGGAAAGAAGGAGTGAAGAGCGCAAACGAGGACCACAGGGTGCCATTTCTTTTGAAACCCCTTCCTGAAAAATGCCGGGCCGGTACTGACTGGACTTTAAAATTTTTGAGCGGTTCAATAGTTTCATTCCAGTCGAGTTCATGAATAACACCCGGGTTGATGCCCCATCTTTCAAGATGGGCCCCTACACCCAGTCCCGTAATGATCTTCTTGATTTTCAGGGATTGGATGGTCTTATAGTCCAGGTGATCCCAGTGGTCATGGCTGATGAAACAGATATCAATTTCAGGAAGTTCCTCTGCCGGGTACACATCACTTCCCTTAAAACTTTTGGTAGTAAAAGACAATGGAGAAGCATTGCCGCTTAGTACCGGGTCCACCAGGATCTTGATTCCATCCAGTTGCATAAAATAGGAAGAGTGTCCGAACCATACCAGCATATCGGCGCCGGGATCAGTATTCCCGAGGTTTGTTTTTTGTGTGGGTATGCCGGAAGGAGGCATGTTTGCCTTATCCTTTCCAAAAAAGAATTTGCGCATCACTCCCATGTAGGTTTCTCCTTCAGCTAAAGAAGGCGTGTGTGAAAGATTCTGGAAGGCGCCCTCTTTGAAATGAGGTGAGTTCTTCATTCTATTTAATCTTTCTCCAGAAGGTTTTTGGCCAAAGGGTTTGCTTTGCAGGAACAGGAAGATCATTAAAACTACCAATACAATAACCAGCAGGAAGTACATGGATACGAAACTAATGGAAAGCCCTGACTCCTGATTTCCGACTCATATAGTACACTGCATTCCCTGATCCACCGACTTTGAACTTTAAACTTTGAACTCTCCTCTCTCCCTCTCCCTCTTTCTCTTTCTGTTTCTGTTTCTCTTTCTCTCCCTCCCGGTGCACTTTTTGCAACATCCCCCTCTAAACCTCAACAATGAAATATGTTCTGCCCGCTTTCCTTGCCCTGATTTTATCGGCATCCTGTAATAACAGTGAAGAAAATAAATCTTCAACGGAAAACAATATTGAAAATTCATCCGGGGATACCAGTGGTACCAGTGATACCAGGCTGGTTGATTTTTCTGGCTGTTATATTTCCATCATGGGCCGGGATACATTTGCCACGCACCTTAGCCAGGCAGGTGAAGAAGTAACAGGCCGGCTCAGTTTTGATAATTTTGAAAAAGATGCCAGCAGCGGAACCGTGAATGGCCGCGTTGATGGCAACATCATCAAACTGTCTTACGTATTCCAGTCAGAAGGCATGCAAAGTGTGATGGATGTATTTTTCAAAGCCGCAGGTGACAGCCTTTTGAGAGGTGTTGGTGAAATGAATACCCGCGGTGATACTGCATTCTTCGTTGATCCCAATAATGTGAGATATGAAGGTCCGGCTTTCAAAAAAATTGCCTGTGAGAACCTCAATGAAAAATACAGGACTAAATAGCTGGTAAATTAACAGTCATTTAGAAAAAATTAGAATTCCATTAAAAGCATTAGGGGAGAGGCCACCGGCCTACCTTTGCCTTCCTTATCATACTATAAAAACAACCAGGCATGAGGCCCCTTTTCTTTTCCCTGTCATTGCTCATTACCATGCTAGCTTCCGCGCAGGTAGAAAGGGAGGATCCGCCTGCCCCCGCAAACCCCCAGATCCGTATCAACAACAGCAGGGTGTTTGGAAAAGTGGTTGACGGTAAAACCAACAGGGCACTCGAGGCTGCTACAGTACAATTATATTTTTATGCACCTGGCCTTGCCAAAGACAGTCTTGCCGGTGGCATGTTCACACGCAGCAATGGTGATTTCAGTTTTGATAATATCCCGCAGGCCGACAGTTTTCGCATAGAAATTTCCGGCATCGGTTATGAAAACTGGTCGAAGAGCATCACCCTGCCTTCCGCCGGGGCCAATGGAGTTGTTTATGATCTTGGTAACGTGATGCTCGAACAAATGGCCCAGGTAATGAGTGGAGTGGTGATCACCACCCAAAGACCGGCACTCCAGATGGGGATAGACCGTAAGATCTTTGATGTTGACCGCAACATCACGGCCACCGGTGGTACTGCTATTGATGTGATGCGGAATATTCCATCGGTATCTGTGGATGTGGAAGGAAATGTATTGCTGAGAAATGCACAACCCCAGATCTTTATTGATGGCCGTCCCACTGTGCTCACACCAGACCAGATACCGGCCGACCAGATCGAAAGAATAGAACTGATCACCAATCCTTCAGCAAAATTTGATGCGGCCAGTTCCGCGGGCATCATCAATATCGTGATGAAAAGAAACCGCCGTGTAGGTATCAATGGTGTGGCCTCTATCGGCGTGGGTCACCCTGACATTTACAATGGAAACCTTACGCTGAATGCAAGGCAGGGCAAGGTCAATTTTTTCGTTAGTGGTGGTTATAACCAGTCAGGCGGACGTGCAAAGGGCAGCACTTTCAGGCAAAACAAGGACAACGGTGTCATTGAAAATTATTTCAACCAGTATAACTGGACAGAAAGGAACAGGCGCTTTGGTTCACTGCGTTTCGGGCTGGATTTTTTCGCGAGCAACCGTTCCACATTTTCCGCCACGCAGAATATCGTGGATGGAAAATTTGAGAATGAAGAAACACAGGAGCAGGAGTATCTGAACAGCTCGCAGGTGCTTGAAAGAACCGGTAACCGCCTGGCAATGGGTGACAGCCGCTTCAGGAGGTATAATTCCCAGTTGAATTTTACCCACCGTTTTCCGGAACAGGGAAAGGAGCTCACAGCCAATGTGAATTATAACTATGGCAATGGAAGCGAGGCTTCGGATATTGTCAACCGTTTCTTTTTCCCCGACGGTTCACCCTTCAGTGATGAGGCAAGAGTGAGGAATGCAGGCAGGAACCTGAATGACCAGTATACTTTCCAGCTGGATTTTACTGATCCTACAGGGGAAGAGAGTAAACTGGAAGCAGGCCTGCGGTCATTTTTCCATGACCAGGAAAGTTATTTCTCTTCATTTTCAATCGCCAACGGGCAGGAAACCTTATTCCCATTAAGCAATAACTATGCGTATAAGGAATGGGCGAACGCGGGTTATGTTTCCTCTTCCAACAAGATCAAAAACTTCTCCTAC
>CBDUBK010000386.1:0-3336 GCA_965365375.1 uncultured bacterium
CCGTTGATCAGCTGGTAGGTCACCACATAATAGTAAGTACCGTCAGGCAGTGGTTTGCCTTTGTAAGTACCGTTCCAGTTATTGGCATAATTGGGGTCTTCAAATACTTTGGCACCGTAGCGGTTGAACACTTCGGCCTTCGCTGTTTTGAAACAGTTGTTATTGGTCACCAGCCAGAAATCATTGAGGCCATCACCATTGGGCGAGAAGGCATTCATCGGGTCAACACAACTCAGCACCGTAACGGTTACATTATCTGAAGACACGCAACCCTGTGCGGTAGTAGTGGTCAGCGTGTAGGTAGTGGTTTGCATGGGTGATGCCATCGGTGTGAGAATATTGGTTGCACTCAACCCTGTTGGAGGGGTCCAGAGGTAAGTACCTCCTGCTGCACCAGTTGCCTGGAGCTGCACCTGGTCACCCAGGATCACGGTCAGGTCCGGACCTGCATTGGCAGGCTGGCCCTGGAACACGGTAACAGAAATGGTATCCTTCACCTGGCAGACACCTTCAGTGGCAGTAATGATGAACTGCGTATTGAGGTTGCCGGGTGTTAATGTTGGCTGCAAAGTATTGCCCTGGCTTACACCTGCTGTTGGTGTCCAGGAAAACGAGGTTGCGTTGGTTTGTACCCGCGGGGTAAAGGAAGCTCCCACACATATGGAGGTATCAGCAGGAGAGGCGTTCAGCGTAAGGGTGTTGATTACGCCGACAGTTGTGGTAAAACTGTTCACACATCCCACACTGTCAGAAATATTCACGATATAATTACCGGGTGCCAGGTTATTGAAACTGTTTCCTGCCTGGTAAGTTCCTCCGTTGATGGAAAACTGGTAAGGTGAAGCCCCGCTGTTTGGCGGAATGTTCAGTTGTATGGAGCCTGTAGAGGATGTACAATTCGCGCCCTGAACTACAGGTGTTGCCGAAAGCTGGTCCTTCAGGTTGATGATGATACTATCTGCATAAAAACCGGTAGACGCGCCGCAACTGCTGTAAGAAACATAGATCTTCAATTGCTCAAGCGGTTCTGCTATATTATCAGCAAGGGGAGTGATGGGGACTGTTACAATAGAGTCATTGGCCAGGATCACTACAGAAGAAGGTATGGTAAGCACATCTGTTCCATTCACTGCTGTTCCGGCAAAGGTCAGGTTGATGGTCTGAGGGAAGTTCAATGACCTGGTACGGCTGATCTGGATCGCACCGGCGGTACAACCTTCAACAACAAAGGGATCTCCATTGGAAACCGGGTTGGCATTGATGATATGCAGTGGAGTTGAGATTAAACTTTTCGCTTCGAGAAATACGCCGCTATCATAGATATGGTCAAATACATCAGCGATCACGATCTTGAGATGGTAGGTCTGGCAGGGCACTACTTCAGATAAAGCAGTTAATACCGTGGTATGACCGTTATGCGTGAAATTGAGACTGCCTGTATTGTTTACAAAATACTGGGTAAAGGGGGAACCAGGACCCATATCATTACAAAGCTGCGGCGCCGGATCAGTGCCGTCATTAATTGAGTTGATGGCTACCGGTATGTTGGTTCCAGGGATCAATGCTATGTTTTTGGTACCTGTTATGCCCGGGCCTGTAATGAAGAATGCAAAGGCATCATTAAAATCACTGCAGGTAAAGGTGGGGTACTCTTCCGAGCTGAATACATAATTGAATCTTACGGTATCGCCGAGAGGGACAAAATCAAATTCAAGGACGATGGCATCATTTGTTTCAGCATTACCAATAATTCCCGATAACTGCACATCACCGGGCGTATTATGGGTGGTGCTGGCGAAATTGCTTTGAAGCCCGTTGAAACCATAAAGGGTTCCGGATGTTTGCACGCGGCCTGTAGATAACACGATACCACTGTCAAGACCCAGCTGGGTGCCACCAAGATTTTTGAAAAAACCGGTTGCAAGTGGAGAACCGCTAATGGTAACATTACTGATAGTAATGCCATCACCAACCAGCCGCTGGGCGAGGGCCTGCGCGGAGGTTTGGGGCGTGATCTGCAGCTGGGCTTTAAGTGAAAAAGTGATAAGGAGACAAAACACGGCAAATGCCGCTTTTTTGAAAGCAGTAAGCATGGTTTCCGGTAAGTTTTTGTTGAAATGAAGATAAGGTTTATGGATGTTGATCCCGAAAAAAATTAGCTTTTTTATAAGAATAAGTAGTTCTACGAAAATGTACCAGAGCCCGTTTTAAACGGGTATAAAATTTTACAGATTTGAATATCATTAATTTACACTTTTTATTTTTTCAGCTTGTTGCTCCTGCTTTATGAACTTGATTGAACAGGAATAGGCGGGATAGCGGAATAATCAGGATGATTGGCATCCACTCATCATCAGAATTTTCCTGTGGCAAGAAAGTTGGATCATTCTTTCTTTTCCAGAATAAAAAAATAGAATTATGGCAACAACAACAATGAAGAACCCCGCTCATAAAGAAGGCACTGTAGCACGGGTTATTGAAGAGCAGACAGCAAAGATTCCTTCTGATGTTTTCCTTTGGACGGCTGTTGGCGCGATCGCAGTATCATTAACCCTTCAGCTGACCGGCGGAAAGCATAAGAGCTTATTCTTTGGCCAGTGGGTAGCACCTTTCCTGCTGCTGGGAATTTACAACAAGCTGGTAAAGCTTGAAGGTCACGATTAATGAGCAGAGATAAGTCAACAGGTCTTCCGGCTTGTTGACTTATTTAACCAGATCTATGTAGCCGTTGAAATGGATCGGCTGCCTGTTATTACTGTTCACCTGTAGCGTGGCACTCCCGTTTTCAAATATTCTCAATACCATCTGCCTTACCTCCCGGTTATCCGCCGGCCTGATCATGATCTCCCATGACCGCTGTTTTTTTTCCTTTGCCTGGTAGCTAAAATCTTTTGATATAAAACGAAAACCGCCTTCACCCGGATCCGGTGCTGTAAAAGCCCTTCCAAAATAGGGCAGGTAAGTATTGAGTGAATCCCCGGAGATACTCATATCAAAACCGGGAGTAAGCTGGCGTGGACTTCCACCCATAGGAAATGCCGTTTGCGGAATGAACCTGAAAGATTTAGATGCTACAACCTCTTTTACCCTCGCAGCATCCAGGCCCTGGGCATGCACCATTCCTAAACCAAGGAAAGAAACCATCAACAAAACAACCAGTTTTTTCATACCCTTAAAGTCCCAAACCCTGTACCATAAGAGGGTGGAGGATAGAAGTTTAAGTGATTGTTAAGAGAAGTTGATGGACGATGGACCATAGACCATGGACAGATACTCAGGGATTGGTGTGAACTATTGATGCAAGGGTGGGCATTGTTGAGATTTTTGAAACAGATG
>CBDUBK010000387.1:0-3335 GCA_965365375.1 uncultured bacterium
CCTGCCACAAGGAAAGCCCATTTGAAATCAGCAGGATTGCCTGTATCACCAACTATACCACAGATAAGCGGCCCGAGTGCACCACCAACATTAATTCCCATGTAAAATATCGTGTATGCCGCATCTATTCTCCTGTCACCCTTGGGGTATAACTGGCCTACCAATGAAGAAATATTAGGTTTGAAAAAACCATTACCAGCAATCATGAACCCAAGTCCCGAGAAAAATAGCAGGGTGGACATCGATTCAGCGGTATCATATAAATAACCGCAGAAAAAAAGAAAGAATTCACCAATCGCCATTAACAAACCACCGACAATGATCGATCGTTTGCTACCCCAGAATCTGTCAGCAATATATCCGCCAATCAGAGGAGTGAGATAAACAAGACCTGTGTAACTGCCATAAAGATTTGAAGCAAAGGCATCATCAAACAATAATGCCTTAGTCATAAAGAGGATCAGGATGGCCCGCATGCCATAGTAATTGAATCGTTCCCACATTTCTGTGGCGAACAATACATAAAGGCCTTTTGGATGACCCTTCGCATTTGTTGAAGGATCTAATCTGATCTCATCCGAGGCAGTGATTTCAGGCATATTAAATAATTAAAATAAAAATGAATCTGATTTAGAGGTTTGACCTTCAAAATAAAGGAAATTATTTTTTACCTAAGTTGATTCATCATCTTTAACAATTAACCGATATTCGCGTTCCATCATCTCTTATCCATGAATATACTTTTACTCGGCTCAGGCGGCAGAGAGCACGCGCTGGCATTAAAACTTTCTCAAAGCCCCTCCTGTTCCAATTTGTTTATTGCGCCGGGTAATGCCGGAACTGCCCAATGCGGGACCAATCTTGAATTTGGAATCAACGATTTTGAAGCGATAGAAAAGGCCTGCAATGACCATAAGATCGCCATGGTGATTGTGGGTCCCGAGGAACCTCTTGTGAAAGGAATCGCGGATCATTTACGTTCAAAACCTCACCTGAAGGACCTGATGATCATCGGCCCTGATAAACAATCCGCACAACTGGAAGGCAGCAAGGCTTTCGCCAAATCATTCATGGCCCGGCATGGCATTCCTACTGCCGGCTACAGGGAGTTCACAGCTGAAAATTTTGAAGAAGGGCTGGACTACCTCAAGAATCATGCTTTGCCGATCGTATTAAAGGCCGATGGCCTTGCTGCCGGCAAAGGTGTTATCATTTGCCAGAACCATGTGGAAGCCGTTGCTGAATTTGAACTGATGATACAGCGTTCCAAATTTGGTGAAGCAGGCAAAAGAGTGGTGGTGGAAGAATTCCTTACCGGTATAGAACTATCTGTTTTCGCACTGAGTGATGGAAAGACCTATGTTTTATTACCTGAAGCGAAGGATTACAAACGAGTGGGTGAAGGAGATAAAGGTCTCAACACCGGCGGCATGGGTGCAGTGAGCCCTGTGCCTTTCGCGGGTGAAGATTTTATGAATAAGGTAAAAACCAGGGTTGTGGAGCCTACCATCAAAGGTTTGCAGAAAGACAATCTTGATTACCGCGGTTTTATCTTCTTTGGTTTGATCAGCGTAGATAACGAACCTTTTGTGATCGAATACAATTGCCGCATGGGTGATCCTGAAACCGAAGTGGTGATCCCGCGTGTGAAAAATGACCTGGTGGATTTGCTGGTAGCTACAGCCAGGCAGGAACTTGACAAGGCCAGGCTTGAAATAGACCAGAGGTGCGCGACTACCATTGTAGCTGTGAGTGGGGGTTATCCCAATGAATACAAGAAAGGATATACCATCAGTGGACTGGACCAGGAATTAACCGATGCCTGGATCTTTCATGCGGGCACCAAATTAAAAGATGGGAATGTAGTTACCAATGGAGGAAGAGTGTTCTGTGCCACTGCCCTGGCTGCGGATCTTGATGAGGCCATCAACAGGTCAAGGGATATCGTGGAAGCAGTAGCGTTCGAAGAAAAATATTTCCGCAGGGATATCGGCTTTGAATTTTTATCGATCGAATCTGAACCACAGGAATAATCTTTGCGCGCTACCCCGATTCATTAAAAGGATTTCAATTTATTTTCTATGGCAGACGTTCATTACCACGATTATCTCCAGCTGGATAAAATACTGGGTGCCCAGGAACCTGAAAGCAATAAACAGGATCTTTCAGCGCATGATGAAATGTTGTTCATCATCATCCACCAGGCTTATGAACTCTGGTTCAAACAACTTCACCATGAAGCGGATTCCATTGTTGCCATCATGCGCAAGCCGGCAGTGAACGATAATTCTCCCGAACTGCAAACGGTAGTGCACCGTATGAACCGTATGGTAGTGATACTGCGTGTACTCATCCACCAGATCGATATCCTTGAAACCATGACACCGATGGATTTCCTGGACTTCAGGGATATGCTGAGGCCCGCATCAGGCTTCCAGAGCTGGCAATTCAAACTGCTTGAAGCCAAGCTGGGTTTAAAGTTCGAGTACCGCCACGGAAAAGAATATTATACCGCACAATTAAGACAGGAACATATTGATCTCATCAAGGAAGCAGAATCCATGCAGTCCTTTCTTCAATTGGTGAACGACTGGCTGGAAAGAATGCCTTTGTTTGATGACAAGATTTTATGGAAAGATTTCCCTGAAGCAGAAAAAGACCAGCATCCATTCTGGACCGCTTATAAAAAAGCCTATTCAAACAGTCTGGCGGAAGCTGAAAAAAATAATCTCGCGGCATTTGATGAGGTAATGTTCAATCATACTGAAACACATTATACACTTTCAGCAAAAGCCAACAGGGCGGCCCTGTTCATCATGCTTTACCGGGGTTATCCCCTCCTTCAACTTCCTTTCCAGGTGCTCAACAACCTGCTCGAAATTGATGAACAGTTAAGTACATGGAGACACAGGCATATGAACATGGTGCACCGCATGATCGGTACCCGGATCGGAACCGGTGGAAGCAGCGGCAAGGATTATTTAAAATCAGCGGCTGACAAACACTATATCTTCAAAGAGATCGCGCAACTCACTTCTTTTTTGATTGAAAGAAGAAAATTGCCGGTACTTCCCAAAGAAATTGAAAGTAAACTGGGTTTTGTTCAGGTTTGATTTTTACCCAGCCTTCGCTAAAGCTTGCGCCTCCGCTAAAGCTTCAGCGCACGCGGACTGCTGGCACAGCGCTGGTGAGAAAGAAGGACGCCAAGAAAAGTTGGATTCATTCTTCGCGTTCCTTTGCGCGGTGTCAACCGGACCTTTAGCGAAGGTTGATCTTTGCGCCCTTTGCGTTAAAAAAACCTGGAATGAAAGCTTACCCTGATCAATGAAGTTTTG
>CBDUBK010000388.1:0-3331 GCA_965365375.1 uncultured bacterium
ACAACTGGTGGGACATCATGATTATCCGGGGATGTACCGGCAGGAAATTGAAAAGAGGAAACAGTTTTTTTACCCGCCGTTCTCCCGCATCATCATGCTTGAATTCAGGCATAAGGACCGTGACCTGGTTTTTGAAGGAGCATCTAAATTTGCCAAGAGCCTGGAGATACCCTACGGGAAGTACATGGTGGGTCCCGCCGAACCCGTAGTGAACAGGGTAAGAAATTTATTTTTAATGGAGCTGATGCTGAAACTTCCACGTGACAGCCAGATGATAGCGAAATGTAAGCAGGATCTCTTAAAACAAAGCGCCAGCCTTCATGCGGACCGGCGCTTTGCCAAAGTGATCATTGTTCCTGATGTGGACCCGGTTTAACCCTTATCCAGCACCAGCACAATTTTGTTGAAATCCGCAGCAGCATTAATGATTTTCTTGAATGATTCATACTGCTCTTTAGAATAAGTGACCTTATTGTAGGTTTCAACAATCTTTATTTTCAGCAGGTTTTTTTCCAGCACATAGCTGCTAACAAACCCCATGGTCAGCTGGTCGTTTTCTTTGTAAACTTCATTGATGTTCAGGTCTGAGAGGTTCTTTACCTGGTACCCTTCAGGAATGATGATCTCAATGGTCCTTTCCAGCAGGTGCGGAAAGCTGACGTCAATAGTGGTTGCCCTTGGTTTGGTTTCATACATCTGTGCCTGTTCACCAATTACTTCTCCAACCTTGATGATAATTCTTTCACCTGCTCTCTCTACGAGGTTTGGTGACTTAACCGTTGCATTGATCACGAATGGTTTGTAAGGATCCGTTTGGTCCAATTCCCTGTTCTCAAGCGAACTGGAAAGAATGTTCTCGGAATTGGTACCGAACTTCACCATTTCCTTCAGTATTTTGTTCTGCTCATCTGCCGGCAGGTAAACAAAAGGATAGCGGTAATTGGAAGCAGTATAACCTCCATAAGATTGTTTTACAGAGATGATCAGCGCATCCTCATTTTCAAGTTTCAGGGACATATCCATATTGGAATAGCTGTGTTTCACATCTTCCATGGCAATGTTTTTTATTTCCGCTACCGCGGTGGTGAAATTGCCGATGGTGGTGGATACACAAAAAAGCCCGTTGGTAGCGCCCCATGATGGCGGGAACCATGGATAGCGGTATTCTATCTCGGTAGGAGCCAGGTATTTTTTGGTGGAAGGAAAATAGATCAGGAAATTCTGGGTATTGTTCCAGTTCTCAAAATTTCTTTCAACAGTATAATCAGAGCGGTCGCCACCCAGTACGATCTGGAATTTCACTTCAGCTGCCATCAGCAGGGCAACATAAAGTTTGCAGGTGGCTTTATGACTCGCCATTTTATCCTTGATCACTTTTACCAGGTCTTCCGCATCTTCATCAGGGATATCATCCCTTGTATTGAAATGTTTCTTCAGGTAATTTTCAATGGCAGTGATCTTTTCAACTTCACTGCCTTTTGCACCAATATCTGACAGGAGCGATTTGACCTTTTTGAGCTCTTTTTCATTCATTTCCGTGTAAATGGCATAAACTTTTTTTGCAAGTTCATTCCAGGTAAATAATCTTTCTGTAGCATTCTTCGCCTTATTGTAGCTTAATTTGAATTCCACTCTTTTAAGATTAGCCTGGTACATGGAATATTTTTCTTCTTCTGCCCCTGTTAATTTATTATCCGTGATAACCAGGTGCCTTTTTTCATTTTCAATTTTTTCTTCAGCTACAGGAAGGCCATTGTAAGACCGGGTTTCAAATACGAGGTGCTCAGGCATGATCAGTTCAAAACGTGATTTCATGGCTGGGATCTGCGAAGACAGGATCTCCCTTCCGAAATAGGAGGGGTATTGTTTGAAAGTATAATAATACTCCACTTCGCATCCTTTGGTCAATCCTTCCAGGGCGAAAATTTTATACTCACCATCTTCTTCTTTCAGGTCCTTGATATTTTTCCGGTCCATCTCAATGATCTTTCCTCCCGGTAAAATGGTCCTGGCTTTTACATCCATGAGTTCACTGCCTTCATTAAAGGGCAGGTAGATCTTATTGAAACTCTCAATGCCTTTATCGTTATTGATATGAACAGTCCTGTGAATGGTGCGGTAGAGGTAAAACCCATCTGTTTCGATTACATATTCGTTGATCCTTTCATCGGTCACATAAACGGCACCATCTGCTTCAAATTCCTTGTCAACTTTATGCAGGGTGGGGTTGGCCTGCCAGTTGAACTTGATATAACTGGATTGGGCGCCCAGCATCGTGGTGGTTGCCAGGGCAATGATCAGGAATAATATGCGCATACTTTATTTTTTACTGAGAGAAATGGTTTGTTTATAATTCGGGAACAGGTGCTCCAGCACTTTATTCCATTTTTCAAAAGATTCCGGGTAGAGCATCAGCTGGTCGGTATCAAATTCCTGTGTCAGGGAAACCTTATTGCCAGACGCCATATAGTTCATCACAAAACCCCAGACATCATTTTTATAGGTACTGGATTTGGGAAGGTAGGAGAGCTGGTAGCCTTCGGGTATGGTGAGCACAGTGGCAAATGAACTCCGGTTCAGGAAAGAAAATTCAATTGGCATTTTTCTTTTAGGATAATCTATTTCCTGGTGTTCGTACCATTTGAAAAGATTCAGGTTCAGGTACCAGTCGCTCCCCAGCTTTTTGGAATAATCCGGTAATTCGAAATTCGCGGTCACGGTCATTTCACTGTGATCTGCATTTTGGGCGTATTCCCAGTTTGTGAACCTGATCTTGTTACTGCCTCTTCCAAACCTGCCTTTGAAATAATCTTCTCTTTCTTCTTTATTCCTGAAACTTAAAGCTGAATAAAGGTTGGAAGCGAAATAACCCCTCATGGTAACTTTTATGGAACCTTGTATACCCTGGTCGGTCAGCTGCATGAAAGTAGAATCTGTGTACAGGTTTTTTTCTTTTGGAATGACCGGCACCCTGATGATTTTAAATTCCTTATCACTGATGGCGAGCATGGACTGTTTTCCCTGGATGCTGTATGGTGGCGTTCCATAAATACAGCCTTCATCAGTAGCGTCCAGGAAAATATATTCTTCACCGATCTTGACAGTGCAGATCATATGGTTGTCAACAATAGGCAGCGGCACTTCTGTATAGTCATAAGGGATATCCCTGGTGCCGATCCAGGTAAAATAAGCATCAAGGCCGGCGTGTTGCAACATGCTGGTAAGAATGCTGGCCATATCCTTGCAATCGCCAAACCTGCGGCTGCAAACCAGGCTGGCCTCCCTGGGAATGAAACCTTCCATCCCTTCCTCAAAAGCAACGTACTTGATA
>CBDUBK010000389.1:0-3324 GCA_965365375.1 uncultured bacterium
CTCTTTCCTGTAAGAATTGGGCAAGACCTTCAGAAGCAAACTGTTTACCATATTCATCAAGTGCCACGAGGTAATCATCGGGCTTGAGCCATTGCAGAACTGTTTCACCTTCCCTTTTCTTCAGATCCATTTCGGAAAGCATGCCCGCGTTTTTTGGTACCGGTATGATGGTCCATTCTACAGGAAAATATCTTGATACTCTTTTGGTAAATTCCGCTATGCCTTCTTTTACATAAGTGTCGTGTGCTTTACCAATGGTCCAGAATGCGAGCTTCATGTAAACAAAGTAAAGGGAAAAGGGAGTTCAAAGTTCAAAGTTGAAAGTTCAAAGCCGAAGGCTGAAAGAATGCAGAGTTTTAATCATTATCTGGCAGGTATATAGAATAAAAAATTATAGCCGGGAAGGCGGTAAGTAGTGTATCATTTTCAAATAATCATTATAAAAACAATGAAAAATGTAAACAGCTAAATGATTGGATGACTCTACTTACCGCCTTCCCATCTTCCCGGCTATTCCTAAAAACTCAAAACTTTCTTGGCTCCTTTTCTTCACTCCCTTGGCCCCATGACGGTTAAAAAAAACAAAAATCATAATATTGACCATCCAAAACACAATGCGATTATTACAACTGCTCATATGTATTTTAATTTCATCAACCACCTTATCACAGGTTACCCTCAAAGCAGTGATTCTTGATTCCGCTACCGGTCAGCCCTTGCCCTTCGCTACTATCCAAACCCAGGATAAACAGGGTGTCATCAGTAATATCAATGGTGTGTTCAAACTAAACTTATCTCACCACCAATTGATCAATTTCTCGTATGCAGGACATGTCACCAGGCAATTGTTTTCAACAGAAATCGGCGATACCATTTATCTCGCCGGCAGGGCAGGCAAACTGGAAACCGTGATCGTACGTTCACAGGAAGCAAGGATCAGGCGCATCATCAACAATGCCATCCGCAAAAGAGATGATCACAACCCCGACAAGTACAATCAATACACCTGCAATGTATATTATAAAATGACCCTTGATATGGGCCTGATGGATCATATAAACCGTGATTCATTAATGAAAGCACAGGATAGTCTTTTTCGTTTGCGTAATCCCAATAAGCCATCCGGCCGTGATACCGCTAATGACCTGGTAAAAGATGACCGCCATTTGCTCATGACAGAAACATACAGCCAGCGATTTTTTAATAAACCAAAACTGCAGGAAATCGTACTTGCCTCGAGATTCTCCGGACTTGATAAAACCTATTTCGCCAATGTCATCACTGATGTTTTGCCTTTTCATGTGTACCATGACTATATCAGTCTCAATTCAAGAGATTATGTGAATCCCATTGCAAAAGGATGGCAGCAGCGGTACCGATTTTATATCGAGGAAGAAGTGCTGGTTGGCAGAGACACAGTTTTTGTTTTGAGTTACCGGCCAATTGATGACAAGAAATTCAATGCTCTTTCCGGCACAGTCTATATCCATTCTGAAGGTTTCGCCATTACCCATTTTACCGGTACCAACCAGGATGAACCTGGTGAAGAGCGCATCACCAGTTTTGAACAGATCTACCAGCAGGTGAATGGAAAATGGTTTCCATCTGAACTGAATTATGATTTCCTGATCAAAAAAGTTCCGGCCCCTTTTATGAAGGTGAACTGGAATGGACATTCAATCATTGACGCTGTTCATTTTGGAGATCTTCCCGTCAGGATCTTCGATAAAACCCATCCCGTTAAACTGCATGACTCAGTTGACCTGCGAACAGAAAATGAATGGAGAAATTTCAGGAAGGACAGCATCAGCCAGAAAGAATTGAACACATACCGCTATATGGATAGCCTGAGCAGGAATACACCTATGGGTGCTGCTATCAAAACCAGCGGAAAACTTGTGCAGGGTTTATGGCCCATTGGTAAATTTGACCTGGATCTTACACGGATCGTTGCCAGCAACCGGTATGAGGGATTAAGGCTGGGACTTGGATTGTATACCGGTGATAAAATTTCGCGTAAGATAAGCTTTGGAGGATGGGGTGGCTATGGCTTCCGCGATAAAAAATGGAAGTATGGATTTTCTGCAACACTTTATCCAAAGCATACAAAAGAACACTGGATCCGGTTATCCTTCCAGGATGATTATAAACTGCCAGGCAGGGTGAACCTGCATCCAGAACTCAGTTCCAGCCTGGTGGGAGGATGGTTATTCCAGCAGGTTGACAGAAGCAGGGAACTGGCTTTCATATCAAACATACGCGCAGGTTACTGGGAATTAAAGCCAACATTATCTTTTCAACAATTGGCTCCGCTTCATTATGTTTTTTCGTTTGATGGCAAAACCATCAACAGGTTTGAAACCAGGCAGGCAGGTATAGGTATCCGTTATGCACCACTTGAGAAACGATACCCGTTCTTTGATTTATACTTTTCTTCAGATAAAAACAGGTTGCCTGTTTTTTATTTCAGCTTTAACACCGGTAAGGTGGAAGGCACCGGTTACCAGGCAAAATACAACAGTGCACTGGCTGCGGTAATTTATGAACGAAGGACCAACAGGTGGGGGAAGGATTACTTCCGGCTTGAATCCGGCTTACTGGAAACATCCGGCGCGCTGCCCAAATCTTTTTTGTTTGCCGGAAATGGTTTCAGAAGAGGTGCCAGTAGTTTTTACACCTGGGGTGGATTTCTCACGATGCGTCCTTATGATTTTTACATGGACCGGTATGCAAGCCTGATGTACAAACATGATTTTGATTATTATTTCTGGGACCAGGCATTCAGTAAACCCTTTCCTTCTATTGCACATAACCTCTTGTATGGAAAACTAGCCTCACGCCATTCAATTGCAAATGCGGGCGCCGTTGCACCAGCTGGAGGTTATCATGAAACAGGAATGCTTCTCAATCAATTGCTGAGGTTTGATGCACGCTTCGCCGATATGAATCTGAATGCGGGGTATTTTTATCACTGGACTAATAAATTCCATGCGGAAAATGGTGTCTGGTTAATTGGTTTCAATTTCAGTTTTTAGACTACAATTATATCCCATCATGGTTTGCGCTTCCTTTGCGCACTCCGCGTACTTTGCGGTCATTCAACCGCCAAGAAGGAAGAACGCAACGGAAGCGCCAAGGAATTTCTGCACTTTTTGACTTTTTGAATTTTTCCTTTTGACTTGTTAAAGCAGAGCCCGTGTGAATAATCCTGTTGATAACTGGTGTTTATCCCAATCCATTGAAAATTGAGGAAGGGATTGCTTTTTGGGTGATAAGGGTAGGATTTTTTACGCTTAAACAATTCATATGCGACCGATCTGGACA
>CBDUBK010000390.1:0-3323 GCA_965365375.1 uncultured bacterium
GATAGGCGGAATACATCCAGACCAGTTTTTCCTGTTCACGGATGTAATCACTCATCAGCGCATTGGTGCCCTCATCACCCGCTTCTCCTGATAATTCAAGGATGGAGCGCTCGAGCGTGATAAGGTTTGCAAAACTATCCAGCACGTTCTGCATGCCTTTTTTCCCTTCGGAGATATTTTTTGCTTCTTTGATGGTAGCTGTTTCCAGGTAATCGGAAAAACTATGCAATGGCGTATAACCCAGTGTAAGGATACGTTCAGCCACCTCATCTACTTTCACCAGGAGGTCATTATACAACTCTTCAAATTTCGCATGCAGTTCAAAGAATTTTTCACCGGTGATATTCCAGTGCAACCCTCTTGCATTGATGTAAAACACCTGGTAGTTGGCCAGCAGGATATTCAACTGGCTGGCCAGTTCTTTTGACATGTTCGCATCAAGACCGATCCTTGTTTGTTTTGCCATGGCTTAAATATGATCCGTATTAGAAATTAACTGCTTTAGCCATCACAGGTTCTTCTTTTGTCTTCCAGTGATGGGCGCCTTTCAGCATATGCTCCTTGCTTTGTTCGATCGCATCCATGATCTGCACCAGTATTTCTTCAGCCGGTGCTTCATAATTTATGTTCAGTGGCGCCTTGAAAGTAACGGAGAGACGCGTGCCTTTCTTTTTAAAGGATAGACCTTTTTTATTAAATGCTCTCCAGAAACCCTGGATCACTACAGGCACCACAATGGGTTTACAATGTTTGATGATATAGGCAGTTCCCTTCCTGCCTGGCGCAAAGGGTTTGGTCGTGCCCTGGGGAAAGGTGATCACCCAGGCCCTGTTCAGGGATCTTTCAATCTTCCTGGTATCACTTGGATCCAAACCCCTTCTCACTTCACCACCGTCTTTCTTCCAGGTGCGTTTAACAGTAAGTGCACCGGCCAGTGTGAACATGCGGCTGATCAGGGAACTTTTCATGGTTTCTTCCGCCGCCACATAATAAACACTGGTAAAAGGGTTCAGCAGGTAGTAGGGTACACCCAGCCTGTTTTTTTTGCGCCATTTCACCGCGCAGAAAATATGAAGGAAGGTGATCACATCTGCAAAATAGGTCTGGTGGTTGCTTACAAAAAGCACATTCCTTTTGGGAAGCTTTTCTATATGTTCTGTTCCCCTGATCCTGATCTTGTTTACCATGGCAATGCCAGGATAACTAACGATCCCTACAATGGCATAAACAATCTTTCGTACAAGTTTGTACTCAGCAAGTTTTTTCCAAATATTCATTGGCAGGCAAAATTGAATATTAAAGTTAAGTGTTTATGAGATGTTAACTCCTGCCCCGGTTTGCCGGGGATTTATGCAATCGCTGCAAGTACAACATCCCTTTAAAAATTTAATGCCATGAAATCAATGTACCTATTATTATTGAGCGCCTTTTTTGCTACAGGATTGAGTGCCCAGACGATTCAACAGCCTTTTCCCCGTACCATTACCGTGAACGGAAGTTCGGAAATGGAGATCACACCAGACGAAATCTATGTACAGGTAGACCTGAAAGAGTACGAGAAAAAAGGACAGGGTAAGATCACCATCGACAGGATCAGGCAGGAATTCCTCAATGCCGTCCGATCTATGGGCCTGCCCGACAGTGCCGTTACCATTGCCGCCTATGATGGATTGAATGGCAATCCCTGGTGGCGTAAAAAGAACAAACTTAAGGATGAACTCTATGCGTCTATTGCCTACCAGGTGAAACTGAAAAGCAGCGCCCAGGTTGACCAGCTGGTTGACAAACTGAATGATGAAGCCACGGAAAACTTTTTTGTCCAGCGCACTTCCCACAGCCAGCTGGAAGCATTCAGGAAACAATTAAAGATCCAGGCGGTAAAGGCTGCAAAAGAAAAGGCCATTTACCTGGCAGAAGCCATCGGTGAGAACATTTCCGTTGCAGTCACCATCAATGAGCCTAATGAGTTTTACCAGCCTTATTACAACACGGTATCCAACATGAGGATGAAGGCAGAAGGTGCGGATATGAATGATGCCCCACAGGCTGATTTCAAAAAGATCAAACTCAGATATGATGTGAATGTGGTGTTCGCATTGAAATAAAAATCCCTGGAAACAAAAAAAAGGCTGATCAGTTGATCAGCCTTTTTGCTAAAGCATATTGACGAAGTTGAAAGATTATCCTTCTGTTTCAGGTGTGTCAGACTTTGCTGCTCCACCCTTCTCTTCTTTCTGCAGTCTTTCTTTGATCTGGGCCAGTGCACCAAGGTCGCCAAGTGTTGGTTTCTCCACTTTGCTTTGCAGGTTTTTCACTGCTTTCTTGGTTACATCAGCTTCAGCTCTCGCTTCTTTACGCTGCGCATCTTTTTCTTCAATCTTCACCTGCTCCCAGATCCTGGCATGAGAAACCACAATACGTTTTTCGTTGCGGTCAAACTCAATTACCATGAACTGTGCAGTTTCATCAGCACCTACGCTCTTACCATCTTCTTTGGCAAGGTGACGGTTAGGAGCGAATCCTTCCAGGCCGTAAGGCAACTGAACGATGGCGCCTTTATCGTCTTTACGTAAAACCGTTCCTTCGTGAACAGATCCCACAGCGAAAGTATCCTGCAGGCTGTTCCAGGGATCTTCTTCCAGTTGCTTATGTCCAAGCTGGAGTTTGCGGTTGTCCTTATCTATTCCCAGGATCACTACTTCAATGTTTTCACCAACCTTTGTGTATTCACTTGGGTGGTTGAAACGTTTGAGCCAGCTCAGGTCAGAGATATGGATCATACCACCTATACCCGTGGTGAGTTCAACAAATACGCCGTAAGGAGTAATGTTTTTCACCGCGCCGGAATGACGGCTGCCTTCGGGGAATTTAGTTTCGATATCACTCCATGGATCATCGGAAAGCTGCTTGATAGACAAGCTCATTTTCCTGTTATCCTTGTCAAGTGTTACCACTTTTGCTTCATGCTCGTCGCCGAGTTTGAAGAACTCCTTGGCATTGATCGGGGTATTTGCCCAGGTGATCTCAGACACGTGTACAAGGCCTTCAACCCCGGGAAGAATTTCAAGGAAAGCACCATAATCTTCAATGTTCACTACGCGGCCTTTAACGATAGAGCCTTCTGAAATGGTTTCAGGCAGCACATCCCATGGATGCGGAGTGAGTTGTTTCAATCCAAGAGAAATACGTTTTTTCTCGTCGTCGAAATCGAGAACTACCACGTTCACTTTCTGGTCCAGCTTCAGCACCTCGCTCGGGTGGTTGATGCGGCCCCATGAAATATCGGTGATGTACAGCAAACCATCCAGTCCGCCGAGATCCAT
>CBDUBK010000391.1:0-3313 GCA_965365375.1 uncultured bacterium
CGATATCAAAGGAATCGACAAGTGGTTTCCATTCATTTGCTTTTGGGTTGGTACTCATCCAGATGGAAAAATTATTGGTGTAGGTAGAACCAAAAACGATCATGGTATCGCCAATGATACCCACGCCAGGCGCGCAGAGCTCATCATAAGTGCCGGTATTCCATGGACGCAGGAATTTTTTTGAAATGAATTTCCAGTTGAGCAGATCACTGCTCCACCAGTAACCCCACTGGTTGGTGCTGAACAAATAAAAATCTCCCTTGTAGTTCACGATTACCGGGTCGGCAGTCGCACGGTGCTTTCCCCAGTTCGTGAAATTCGGTATAGGGGTGTAACCATAATCTATGTTCAAAGGATTGCAATAAGTTTTCTGTTGTGCAGCTGCCTGGATACTGATTCCGAGCAGGAGGATCAAAATAAATAGGGATGGTCTGATCATGAAGCGGTTTTATTTTCTGTTTTATTTTTTTGAGAAGCAGGTGCTCCTGTTTTAACACACCGGAATCCTGTATGTTCCAATCCTGTATCCGGTGAAGATTTCATCCTGTTGGTAAGACGGTATCCCTGGCAATAGGATGCATGGCACATGAAAGATCCCCCACGCACAAGTTTTTTCGCAATGGTGGGTTCGGCAGGATCAAAACTTTTTTCAGGGCCTGGCGGATTCTTCAACTTTAAATTTTTCATCCGGGTATAATAGCCCGCATCATACCAGTCACTGCACCATTCCCACACATTACCGGCCATATCATAGAGGCCATAATTGTTTGCAGGAAAAGATTTCACAGGAGCACTTCCATAAAATCCATCCCATTCTGAATTGCTGGAAGGGAATGTACCCTGCCAGGTATTGGCCTTTGCCCTGCCTGATTCAATTTCTTCATTACCCCAGGGATAATCTTTCCCGGCCTGCCCGCCTCTTGCTGCAAATTCCCATTCTGCTTCCGTAGGCAATCTTTTTCCTGCCCACTTGCAGTAAGCCTGCGCATCATCCCATGAAATGTGTACCACAGGATGTTCATCCTTCCCGGTAATTTCAGAACCCGGACCCTTTGGACGCTTCCAGCTGGCGCCAGTTTTCCATGACCACCACTGGGAAGCATTATTCAATGAAATTTCAGTTGCGGGTGGTGTAAAAACGAGAGAGGAAGCACGCAACATTTCTGCCGAAGGTTTTGGTGTGCCGGGAGGCAATTGCGATTTCATGGTTTCCCAGTCAATATCTTTTTCTGCAGTTGTAATATATCCTGTTGCTTCTACAAATTTTCTGAATTGTGCATTTGTGACTTCTGTTTCATCGATCCAGAATCCATCGAGTTCAACATCATAACCTTCTTCACCATTCATTCTGAACCTGCCGCCCTTGATAAAACGCATGCCTTCATAGCCGGAACCCTGTGCATCAATCTGCATGCTATCTTTCAAACCTGCCAGCCTGCCCGGGACACCTTCTGTACAATGTTGTGAACTGTCGGTTTGCCCCATGGTTTTTTCAGCTGACTGGCTGCAGGCCATAAACATTATGGCCGTAAGCAAGGCAACAAAAATTTTATGGTGATTAATAACTGCCACGGTATAAATGATCAAACCTGTTATTGATGGTACGTTTAAGCGGGATCTGGAGGCCATTGGTTGTTTCAAGCCAGTTGAATAATTCAGCCTTTAATTCCAGGCCGATCTTCCGGAAACTGGAATCATTCACCAGGTTATTCATTTCATAAGGATCATTTTCAAGGTCAAATAATTCATTGGTATCCCAAACCCCGTTATAATAAATATACTTGTAACGGTCCGACCGTACAGCAAATGTAGTAGGGGTTTGCGGAAAGGCAGATTCCCAGTAGTATTCATAAAATACTTTATCTCTTTTCCATCCCCCAGGAGAACCTTTCAATAACTGCGTGAATGAATATCCCTGCATCTGTCCCGGTTTTTTAATACCCGCAAGTTCCAGGAAAGTAGGTGCCAGGTCAACATTCATCACAACCTGCTCAATCACTGAATTGGGTTTTATCATTCCGGGGGCCCATACCAGTAAAGGTACCCGCATGGATTCTTCATAAGCATGACGTTTATCAATCAAGCCATGCTCCCCAAATGAAAATCCATTATCTCCCATGTAAACGATCATGGTATTTTCTTCGAGACCTTCAGCTTTTACCCAGTTCATCACTCTTTCAACACTTTCATCAACAGCCAGCAGGGTTTCAAGGTACTGCCGGTAAAATTTATCAAATGGAATCGTGCCATGATACATATAGTCCACCCCATGCCAGCTGTAGCGCTGCCTTCTGACCCATTGGGGGATATCGCGGTAGTTCACTTTTGTTTGCGGCGCATGGACGATACCAAAAGACCGGCTGCTATCTGTTGCAGTGATATACATGGAGGGAGGGCAGTTCACAGGCAGGTCAGCGTATTTTCCTTCATGTCTTTTTGCTGGCTGGAATTCAGCATGCACCCCTTTGTGCGATAGATACATGAAAAACGGTTTGCTTTTATTTCTTCCATTCAGCCATTCAATGGCATGATCAGTTAACTGGTCTGTAATATATCCTTCGGCAGGCTGCTTAACACGCTTACCATTGATGTTGAATATGGAATTGTAGTAAGTACCCTGGCCATGGAAACTCAGCCAGTAATCAAAACCAGGTTGTGGCTGGTCGCCTGTATTGCCCATATGCCATTTTCCAAGAAAAGCAGTCTGGTAACCGTTTTTCTGAAGGTATTGCGGAAAGAAGACCAGTTGTTTGGGAAGCGGGGCATCATTATCTACCACGGTATGGGTATGTGCATACTGGCCTGTGAGAATGGAAGCGCGGCTGGGTGAACAAAGGGCAGTGGAAACAAAAGCGTTTTTTACATGGGCACCTTCCTTAGCCATCCGGTCCATGCCTGGTGTTTTTAATCCCTCTATTTTATTCATGAAACCCATGGCATCATAGCGGTGATCGTCGGCGAGGATATAAATGATATTGTATTTTTTTTGCTGGCCATACATCATAGCCGGCAAAAAGAAGAGGCAACCAATGATGAGGTGTCGGAATCTTTTCATGGTTTTAATTTTGATTGGCCTGACCTGGTCCGAGTACAGCCTCGTTGATCATAAAATGGTGACCGGGTTCCTCTTTATATGCATTGATAAAAGGAGAATAGGTTCTTACCCTGATCGTCTTCTTTTTCAAATCAAGATCAATAATCCGCAGCCACCCATTGCCACCTTTCACAGAACCTTTTACACCAGGCTGGTAATTGGCGAGCATCTGGTAAACCGGGTATCCATGATCATTGATGCTGACAAGATTGCCAACAC
>CBDUBK010000392.1:0-3307 GCA_965365375.1 uncultured bacterium
CACTAAGAGTCCCTGTGGCTACAGCGTCTTTTTCAGTATTCAAACCCGCAGCTTCCACCTCCCATTTTTTTGAAAAGATGCCTGTTACTTTGGTACCCGTACCAATGAATGCAGTATTCTTCAGGTTCCCCGCTTCCACGATACCGGTGATGCCGGAAACATCAAGCGCAGTAGCTGAATTGGTCAATAAGGGCTGGCTGAATCCACCCAGCTTTTCGATCAGGGTAAAATTCCCAACAAGTTTTTCGAAAGTACCAGCATTTGTAGAAAACCATGCAGTATTATCAAGCAGCAGGTTCACATTGTTCTGGTAGGTGATACCGTTGGTGTTACCTGCAAAATTGATAACACTGAAAAAAATGATATTGCCGCCTTTCACCAGTCCTACATCCTTGCAGCCGGCAATGATGGCATCTCTTACCAAAAGGTTCTCAGCAGCAGCAAGATCAAGGTTAAATAATTTAGCTCCCGTGGTATTCGCGGTTAATGTAATGGTTTTGACAGTGCCTCCTTTGGTGCCCGTAAACATTTCCCCGCTGCCCGGCGTATAAATGATCTTATCGCTGTTGGCATCAAGCCCGATCAGGTAAGATCCGTTGAGGTTGATCTTTGATGTGAGTACGATTGTTCCGTTTACTTCATAGGTTGTGCCTGCAGCCAGGGTAATAATGCCACCGACAGGGGCTGGAAAATCGCTGGCGGATTTAACCATAACATAATTGCTGCGGATATTGGCGTTGGTTTGAACAGCAAGCCATTTGGTGCTGCTCCAGAAATAAAATCCATCAGGTAAGGCTCCGCCGCTGCTATAAACGATCATACCGGAGGGTACCGGTGCGGTAAGCGGGCTTGCGGAATTGAGATCATTCAATGCGACCCTTGGTGCAAGAAGGCCTTTGTTACTGCTTTCCATTTCAAGAATGGAATTGGTGTTGATAGTGTTTGGATTGTCTCCGATTTTTACCTGGGCAAAACTAAATGACGAAGCTAAGAGGCATAGGAACAGGATACGAACATGGTGTTTCATTACAGTTGGTTTTTCAATTGGATAGATTAGCGATTGCTGGTCAGGCAATCTGGGTGTTAAATTATTCTGCCACTCATTTCCACGCAAGTATTATTCCTTAGAAGAATCACTGATAATGAGTTTCATATCGGGAGAATAAGTAAAGGCACTTATAAAAACAGGCCGGGTAAACGTTCAGGCGTTGATAAGTGCATTAGACTAAAATAAGTGTATACTGATAGCTGCATACACCACTGCGCAATCCAGGAACACAAATGATACCAGGCGCTTCATTGACGATAAAAACATATCCATACCTCAACCTCTAATCCTGCACAACCTCCCATCCTTAATCCTGATCAGGTCCTTGCATCCTGATCTTCTTTTTTATACCCCAAAATTCTTTTCCTGTTGCCCACGATCCATATAATATCATCCCACTCAAATACAAGTGTTGAATCGGGATTCAGTATTCGCTGGTTGTTTCTTTCTATGCCTACGATCAGTCCCTGTACTTTTTCTCTCAGTCCCGAATCACGGATGGTTTTGCCTTTCAGCTTGGAATGTTCATCCACGATAATTTTTTCAAGTGTGATATCCTGGATCTGTACGGCTGTATTTACTTCTTCAAGTCCGAAATCAAAAACCGGCTTGAACCGCTGGATCTGTTCATCGGTAGCAAGTATCCCTACATTATCAAAAGCCTGTAAGGAATTATTCCTGGCAGGTGTATGAAAAATATAATTACCCCGCCTGATGTACACGATATTGATGCCGTATTGTTCCCTCCAGGCCAGTTCCTGGAGTGGTTTGCCGATATAAGGCGCCATCTGGTTCACTTCCAGTTCTACGATGTGCGCATCCCAGGCGGCAAGATCAAGCTGCATCTGGGTATTCTTTTTTTCCAGGGAATTTTTGCTGTTGGCTGCTGCTTCACCGCGGGCATTGAGGTTGCGCATGAATCTTCCTTCCAGCCTCTGGTAAAAACGCTGGATGGTTTTGGAAAATATAAAAACCAGGATCACGGTTACCGGTATGGCGGTTAGCAAAGCTACTTTGGTTGATACCAGCTGGTCTATCAGTAAACCTGTCAGGAAAATTCCAAGCAGCAGCCTGCCGGTTTCCACCAGCAGGAGCGGGCCGCGGTTGTACTTCTCCACCACCCACAATTCCTTGTAACCTTCACCTGTTGGTCTTTTGGCAATGATGGCCCAAAGAAAAGGTATGCATACGGCAAGTGTCGGCAGCGTGACGATCAGGGTACCAATCAACTCATTCTCTACCTGCGATTTTATATAAGGAAGAAAATAACGCTGCGATAGTAAAAGGATGGCAATCACCACCACGCTGTTAATGATCACAACTCTTGCGTAATTCTTCAAAAGGACTTTCCAGTCAGGTTCTGCCTGCAGGGTTTGCGCACCTACTGAATAGCGGTTTAATCTTTTCACCCATTTATCCGGAAGAATTCTGGACAGGAAAAAATAGAATTTATCCGAATACTTGATCATGTAAGGTGTAGTGAACGTGGTAATAGCAGAAGCACCTACAGCAACAGGAAATAAAAATTCCGATATCACTCCCAGTGATAGACCAAGCGTGGCAACGATAAATGCAAACTCCCCGATCTGTGCCATGCTCATTCCCACCTGCACGGATTGTTTGAGTGGCTGGCCCGATAAGAGGGCCCCAAGGGTCGTGCTGAAGAGTTTACCAAAAAGGGTTAGCAGCGTTACCAGCAGGATGGGCACACCATATTGAACCATGGCCGAAGGATCGATCATCATACCCACAGATACAAAGAACACAGTGCCAAAGAGGTCTTTCACCGATTTTAAAACATGCTCCACTTTTTCTGCTACTGTTGTTTCAGCGATGATGGAACCCATTACGAATGCGCCAAGTTCTGCAGAGAATCCAACCTTGGTTGCCAGGACCACCATTCCAAGACATAGGCCAAGAGAAAGAATCAAAAGTGTTTCCTCGTCCAGTAATTTTTTAGCCAGTTTCAAAAAACTCGGAAGGAGAAAGATGCCACCGATAAACCAGAGCGCGAGGAAAAATAAAAGTTTAAGTACGGTAAAAAGGATCTCACCTCCTTCGAAAGTTTTGGTAACGGCCACTGTTGACAATAAAACCATCAGGAGGATCACTACGATATCTTCAACAATCAATACTCCGAAAACTATACGTGCAAACTGTTTTGTTTTTACGCCCAGTTCGTCAAAAGCCCTGATGATGATTGTAGTGGAAGAACTGGCCAGCATACCACCCAGGAAAAGGCTGTCCATGGTGGTCCAT
>CBDUBK010000393.1:0-3303 GCA_965365375.1 uncultured bacterium
TGTAGCCGTTCAATCTTAGGTTGCTGATGGTGAGATTCTGCGGACCCGCAAGAATCGCAATCCTTTTATAACCCTGTTCAATTAAATGTTCTGTTGCCTGGAATCCGCCGCCTTCATTATCAATGATCACTCTTGGTGCGGAAAGGGCAGGGCAGATCCTGTCAAATACCACCACAGGATAATTTTTCGCCGAGATCATTTTTATATGATCAAATGTTTTTGTCTCGCTGGATACACAAACCAGGAATCCATCCACGATACTGTCAAGAAGCCGCTTTGTATTCATGATCTCCCTTCCGAAAGATTCATTGCTCTGGCAGACCATTACTGAATAGCCAGCTTCCAGCGCCACTTCATCAATTCCTCTTATCATAGTTGAGATCACATGATCAAGGTTGGGTACCAATACGCCAATCGTATGCGTCTGGCTTTTCTGGAAACTCAGTGCAAGCTTGCTTGGCTGGTAATTGAGTTGCTGCGATAATTCATTAACAGCGTTCTTGGTCTGCATGCTTACATCAGGTGCATCACGCAATGCTCTTGATACCGTGGAGATGGATACTTTAAGTGCTTTGGCGATGTCTTTTATGGTGGCTTGTTTTTTCATGATGGTTTGAAAAGATAAATGTAGGATGAATTCATTTTACGGCAACGGGATCGCCGGTAACGTTACCGGAAACGCTACCGGTAATTTTTCATGGTTCTTTGATTTTGATCTCTATTTTTAGTTGGAAGAAAACGATTGATGCAAACCAAAATGAACGCGAAAAAAAATTCAGGCACATGCAAAAACTGATGACGGCCCTGTTCACAGAAAGCAAAGAAGTAGCGTGGGAACATACTGCACCAGGGATCAAAAGAAAAGTAATGGTCTATGATGAAAACCTGATGCTGGTAAAAGTATCCTTTGAAAAAAGCGCGGTGGGCAGTCTTCACAGCCATCCTCATACACAGGTCAGCTATGTTGAAAGCGGCAGCTTTGAAATAGAGATCGGCGGAGAAAAGAAAATATTAAAGACCGGTGACGTTTTTTATGTGCCTTCAAATGTTACCCATGGTGCTGTTTGTGTGAATGAAGGTGTACTTGTAGATGTATTTTATCCCATGCGCGAAGATTTTGTGACGACGAACGGAAAAATCTAAACGTTTTCATCTCCCCGTATCCTGGAAGCCGGTGCTTCAGATAACTGCAATTACTTCTTTTAATATAAGCGTGTTCACTGCAAAATGTAAAGCTATATGAGAATGCAACCGCAACAACTACAGCAACTGCACAGGCTATTACACCTGCTGCCCTGTTTTATCCTCGCCATGTGTCTCCAGCTTACTGCTTTCGGGCAGGCCAAAAAAGTGGAAGGCACCGTAACAGATGCGAGAGGCCTGCCAATGGAAGGCGTGAATGTTTCTGTCAAGGGAACTTCAAAAATTACGACCACCAATAAGGATGGTTATTATGTTTTGGAAGCCGAACCCGGGTTCACCCTCGTATTTTCTTATTCCGGTATGGTATCGGTTGAAGAAAAGGTAGATACCAGGTCACAGGTAAATGTTGCATTCAAGGACAATGCAACGGGACTTGAAAATGTAGTAGTGGTGGGTTATGGCACACAGAAACGTGTAAACCTGAGTGGAGCCGTTGCCCAGGTCAGCGGGAAGGACCTGGTGAACCGCCCGGTACCAAACGTTACCAGTGCGCTGCAGGGCGTATTGCCTGGTGTTACAGTTTTGCGTGGCAGCGGTCAACCCGGAAGCGAAGGTTATGACATCAGGATCCGCGGGTTCTCATCTGCCAACAGCGCAAGTGCACTGGTGCTTGTAGATGGAATTGAGCAGGATCTCAACCTATTGGATCCAAATGATGTTGAATCCATTTCTGTATTGAAAGATGCCTCGGCTTCTGCTATTTACGGTGCACGCGCTGCTGCGGGTGTTATTCTTGTTACCACCAAACAGGGAAGGGCCGGAAAGACGAGGGTCAATTTTAATTCTTATTATGGTATTAATATGACTGCCCGTCAACCCGAGCGTTTGAACAGCTGGGACGAGCAGATCCTGATAGATGAAGCCCGCTTCAATGCAACAGGTGCCCGGGAATTTAACGCGGAACAGCTGGAATGGCTGATGAATCCCAATTTTTCTTACCGCCCCAATCCCAACGCAGACCGCTGGGAATATTTCGGAAACAACAACTGGGTAAAGGAAGGCATGGATGAGATCAACCATATGCAGAACCATTCCATTTCAGTAGGTGGTGGTGAACAAAGATTTAATTACCTCGCATCAGGTAGCTATTATAAAAGGGATGGTGTGTTACGTTATGGCCCCGACGACAATTCCCGTTTTAATTTCAAACTCAATCTTAATGCTGAACTGAACCGCTATATTTCTTTAAAACTTCAAACCGGGTATATCGGTTCATTTGTAAGGGAAAATTCCTTTGGTACAGAGCAGATCATTAACAGGTTGTACCGCAGCCGTACACGCCAGTCCCTGTACACACCTCCTGAAGATGTTACCGGGCAGCCTTACAACGGCGACCTCCAGATCAATGCAGTTGATATAGAAAAGAACGGCGGAATGGAAACCAGGGATTATGAAACCTTTACCAGCCGTGTGAATTTCCAGGTGAAGAATTTTATCAAAGGTCTGACTTTCGATGTCATTGCCTGGAGGAACCAGAACACTTACAATATGGAAAACTACAAGCGCAGCCTGTACTGGTATGGACGAACCACCAATACGGTTCGCTTCAGCGCCAATGTGCCCAATTCCATTAATGTTGCCAAGAACAAGGCCTACCAGAATAATGTGAATGCTTACCTCAATTATAATCTTAAATTCAGGGACCACCAGTTTACTGTTTTACAGGGTGGTAGTTATGAAGAGTACCGCAAGGATGAATTCCGTGCATCCGCTCAGAACATGATCACCAATGATTTTTTCAGCCTGAATTTCGGAGACCCTCTTACAAAAACGAACTCTGACCTGGTCCAGACCTGGGCACTGGCTTCTCTTTTTGGAAGACTGAATTATAATTACAAGGGTAAATATCTTTTCGAAGCCTCTTACCGCTATGACGGAAGTTCCAGGCTGGCACCTGAGAACCGCTGGCAGCTCTTCCCATCTTTTTCTGCAGCATGGAGAATCAGCCAGGAAAATTTTATGATACCGGTTACTTTTCTTTCAGATTTGAAACTGCGTGTTTCATGGGGACAACTGGGTAATGGTTCGGTGCTGGGTTTGTATGATTACATTCCGCTTCTTACCAGTGGCCTTACTACCAGTAATAACCTCGTTTTTAAC
>CBDUBK010000394.1:0-3297 GCA_965365375.1 uncultured bacterium
TCATTGGTTTGTGACTCGCGAATGGCAAGCCGGATGGCCCCTCCCGTACCAAGTGGTTCTTCTTCAATTACACATCGGTATTGCAATAGAGGATATTCATTCTTAAGATAATCGATGATCACTTCCGAACGGTATCCCAGCGAAAAAATGAATTGCTGTATGCCCTGCATGCGCAGGTAATTGATCACATAACTCAAAAATGGCCTGCCAGCCACGGGTGCCATGGCCTTTGGCAGTTCAGGTACAGCTTCCCGAAGCCTTGTACCCAGGCCGCCGGCAAGAATGATACATTCTGTTACACCAGCATTGATAATGGATTCGTGCATTTGGGTATCATTCATGAGCAATGAAAATTCGGGAATTATATTTTACCAGGGTGCATTTTCTTCTACCAGCTGGCAAATGATATGTCCCACCATGATATGGCTTTCCTGGATGCGCGGGGTATCGGTTGAAGGAATATTGACCAGGTAATCACTTACAGGCTTCATTGCGCCCCCGCTCATGCCTGTAAAGCCGACGGTCTTCATGTTCTTTTCCCTGGCCGTTTCAAAAGCACGGATGATGTTGGCTGAATTGCCGGAAGTGGAAAGTCCCACAAGCACATCCCCGGGCTGGCCGATACCATCGATCAGTCTTGCATAGACCACATCGTAACTGTAATCGTTCGCAACAGCTGTGAGATAGGAAGTATTGCAATGAAGGGCTTCCGCAGGAAGGGCTTTGCGGTCAATATAAAACCTGCCTGAAAATTCCGCTGCCAGGTGTTGGGCATCAGCGGCGCTTCCTCCGTTTCCACAGAAATAAATCCTTCCCTTATTTCTCAATGCATCTGAGATCAGCGTTACGATACTATTGATTGTATCCAGCAGTTCTTCGTTTCGAAGCAATTGTGATTTTACATCAATGGAGGACTGTATGATCGATCTGATTTTTTCCATGGTAAATTTTGAAACAGTTAAATAGTCCAGGTTTTCAGGCCATGCTCCACAAACTGGTAATTACGGGTACGTCCGCCGAATTTTTCGAGCTGTTTGATCACTTTATACTTGGTAGTACCCGGACAATAAAAGATCATGAAACCTCCGCCACCGGCACCGGAAATCTTTCCACCTGTGGCACCTGCATTTCTTGCAGTCTGGTAGATCTCTTCCATCAGGGGATTGGAAATGCCTTCAGCCATTTTTCTTTTTTGTTCATACCCGTAATCAAGGATCTCACCAAATTCATGCAGCCTCCCTCTCAGCAATGCTTCCTTCATCATCTGTGATTGCTGCCTGAGCTGGTGCATGGCCTCAATGGACTGCTCCTTTTTGCTAACAACATTGCTGGACTGCTGTTCAATGATCCTGGCTGATTCGCGGCTGGTGGCTGTATAATACAGAACAAGATTATTCTCCAGTTCAAACAAGTACTGTTGTTTAATGCGGAGCGGGTTTACGATCACCTTATCTCCTTCATAGAATTCCATATAATTCACACCACCGAAGGTTGCGGCATACTGGTCCTGCTTACCACCCGCGAGTTTCAGGTACTGCCTTTCAATTTCATAGGCATAATGTGCAATATCGTATTCACCCAATGGAAGACGCATCATTTCTGCAAATGCACCGATGATGGCAACCACGAGGGTGGAAGAGGTACCAAGCCCGGAACCTGCCGGAGCATCAACAAAGGTGGAAAGCCTGAATCCCTTGCTGATCCTTCCATGATCACGCTGTACGCAATTGAATACACCCTTGAGCAGGTCAAGCTGCCCGTTGATAGGCAAGGTTTCACTTAAAGGATAGGTTTCTGTTTCATTGCGGTCGTTGGTCTCGAGGATCACTTCGCCGGTATCAAGCGGTTCAATGGAAGCATGCGCGTAAAGGGAGATAGTGGCGTTAAGGATCGCACCGCCATAGAGATCACTGTAAGGACTCACATCTGTTCCGCCACCTGCCAGCCCGATCCTCAAAGGAGCCTTGCTTCTGTAGATCATTGTATTGATTTCCTAAAAAATTTAGATTTATCGGACCATAGTCCATGGACCATGGTCTATGGTCTATGGACCACCTCACGTATGGCCTCTGTCAGCTTATCCCAGGAATATTTTTCCTTTTCCTTGCGAAGATGAGGAATAAAATAATTTTCGCCTAATTGGTAGAACTGCAGTATGGCTTCAGTAATGGCAGAAGGTTCCGGTTCACAAACGATGCCTACTTCCAGATGAGGAACCAGTGCGGGAAGACCGCCTACATTAGTTACGATCATGGGCTTTTCAAAATGATAAGCCAGTGGTGTCACACCGCTTTGCGTAGCATTCCTGTAGGGTTGGATCACACAGTCAGCCGCGCATAAATAATTTCTCACTTCACTATCAGGAATAAAACTGGTCCGCATGATCACCAGGTCCCTGGTACCCAGCGAATCAAGAAGTTCTTCGTATGGTTTGGCATCTTCATAAAACTCACCTGCCACAAGCAAACGGATACCTGCCTTCCTGATCCTCTCATCTGCCATTGCCCGGAACAACAGGTCAAGCCCTTTATACTGGCGTATGAAACCGAAGAACAATACAATTTTTTGTTGCGGATCCAGGGAAAGATTTTTTCTTGCGGCATCCTTACTGATCATTGCTCCGAAATTGTCGTACAGCGGGTGCTGTACCTGCAATGCCGGTTTACCGGTAAAAGTTTTGAGGTCGGCCATTACTTTTTCACTCATGGTAATAAAAGCATGGCAGGCACCCAGGAAATATTTGGTAAAAGGCCGGTCACCCAAACGTTTTTCATGCGGTATCACGTTATCTGCTATGCAAACGATCCTTGTATGTTTATTCTTTCGCACCTGCCTGAGTATCGTTCCCAGTGCAGGTCCCATAAAAGGCAGCCAGAAACGGACAACAATGAGATCAGGCTTCCATGTTTTGATCTTCCTTCCCACGGAAAGCCAGTTCAACGGGTTCACCGAATTGATCAGCGTATGGATCCTTACATCTGCAGGTGCAGGATCGCTTGAGTATTGAGTTGTTCCGGGAAATAAAAAACCGGGATACTGCAGCGAAAAGGAAACAATGGAACAATCATGTCCTTCGCTGGTAAACTGTTTTGCAAGCCTTTGGTTGAAAGTAGCAAGGCCGCCCCGCAGGGGATGTGCAGGACCTATGATCACCACTTTCATTACAAACCGATTTTATCTTCTATTAAATAGGAATTCCTGCCGGGCGCATTGCGGCTCACCAGTTCAGAAATAAATCCTGCCAGGAAGAGTTGCATACCAATCACGAGTGAGATCAGTGCAAGGTAAAAACCCGGG
>CBDUBK010000395.1:0-3278 GCA_965365375.1 uncultured bacterium
GCTTTTATTTTCGCTTCATGTTCCGGTTCGCGCCAGGGTTATGGCAACCACCGCAAAGGTTATGGTTGCCCCGCCACAGTCTCCATCCAACCTGCTGCAGAGAAAGATAAGGTTTAGATTTTTTCACGAAAATTTGGTGAGTATGCATTGGATTCATCTCAATGATGAAGCACAGTTGGAACAAATTTTATCGAAATCCCAGGGTAAACCCCAGGTTATCTTCAAGCACAGCACGCGTTGTTCTATCAGTGCCGTGGCCCTGCAGCGCCTTCAGCGCGGTGCACAGCCTATGGATATAGATTTTTATTTTGTTGACCTGATCGCTTACCGGCCGCTCTCCAATAAAATCGCGGAAGTGTTCAAGGTTCCCCATGAGTCTCCCCAGATCCTTGTTATCCGGGATGGGAAATGCGTTTACGACGAAAGCCATATGGGAATCTCCATGAATGAGATTGTGGATCATGCATATGCGGCATGAGGGAAATGCTGATGGCTGTTGGCCTTTGGCTATTAGCTGACACTTTCCCTTAGCTTTGTGATCCTTAATTTAAATCATTTAACTATGGTACGTAATGCAACAGCCGTATGGAACGGCTCCGGAAAAGAAGGAAAAGGCCAGCTCACGACAGGCAGTGGTGTTCTAAGTAATACTTCTTATAATTTCAAACAGCGTTTTGAAAACGACCCGGGCACCAATCCGGAAGAACTGGTGGCTGCAGCACATGCAGGCTGTTTTACCATGAAGCTTAGTTTTGTTTTGGGAGAAGCCGGGTTCACACCCGACAATCTCGAAACCAGGTGCGATATCACTTTTGAAGGTGGCGCTATTACCAAATCACATTTGGTTGTAAAGGGTAAGGTCCCGGGAATCACAAAAGAAAAGTTTGATGAAGCAGTTAAAAACGCAGAACAGAACTGCCCGATCTCTAAATTACTGAAGGCAGAAATTTCTTCTGAAGCAACACTTGCCTGAGCTGCATCTTTTTTATAATACATTATAAAGCCGCAACCCTGCGGCTTTTTTTTATTCTTTAGCCTGAAGTTCTGCTCCACATATTATAACCGGTTTTCACATTTGGTAGAATTACCAGTTCAACATGCGTAAACTTTCCCTGGCTGTTCCCAGCTTTTTACGAAAGCATAAGTAAATACCATAAAGGTAAAATAGGGCAATATTGCAATTGACCAGCACCGTTAGTGCCCATACCTTTGTTGCAGAAGTTGATTGATACGATATCAATCGTTCCAATATCCAGAAAACCAAAACCAATATCCTGTAAAAGCTAAAACGTCCAAAAAAACATTATCCAAATCCTGTGGTCTCCGAAGCTTTAGCAAAGGAGATCTGGTCACCTTCGTTAAAACTTCGGTGACCAAAGAAAAACCGAAACGAGAATCCAATATCAGTCAACTTCTAATTTTTCAAGTTCTTTTAATAATCCTTATCCATTATCCGTTAGAAAGCCCGTTTTGAAATCCGTACCGTCCTGATGAAAACTTTTTAAATCCAATCCTTTGCAAAGACAAAAGGCGTCCGTTCTCCGATGAAACAGAAACCAAGACTAAAGCGCCTTAAATAATTAAGCCTCTCCTTTTGGAGGGGCTTTTTTGGCCAATGGCCAATAGCCATTAGCCATTGGCTTATTTTTGCTCCCCATGATCAGCTACAATCCAAAGGACTGGGTCCGCTTTATCTTTAATTTTCACAGAGCCGATACCGTTAGGAAATTAATGCCTCTCATGATCGTTATGGGATTATATTCCTGGGGCATCGCCTGGCTGGAAATGGATTACCTGCAACTGAGCCAGAGCAATTATGTAAAAAACCTTTCGCTGCTGCATACCCTGCTGGGTTTCGCCATTTCCATGCTCCTGGTGTTCCGCACCAATACCGCTTATGACCGCTGGTGGGAAGGCCGCAAATTGTGGGGACAGCTGGTGAATACAAGCAGGAATCTCTCCATGAAGCTGAACAGCATTTTGCCAATGGATGATGAAAAGAACAGGCAGTTCTTCATGTTCATCATTCCAAGATTCGCGGAAGAATTGAAGAACCATTTATTAACTGAAGAAACAAGGTTGTCACTCGATTCAAAACCCCATCCTGAGATCCCGGATTTTGACCACACAAAACACCGCCCCAACCAGGTTGCCACGCTAATTATGAACCGCATCCACCTGCTGCACAAGCAGGGCACTATCAATGCCGAGCAATTGCTGATGATGAATGCCGAGATCACCTCCTTCCTGGATATCTGCGGCGCCTGTGAAAGGATCAAGAACACACCCATTCCATACAGCTACAGCAGCTTCATCAAAAAATTCATTTTCTTTTATATCATCACGCTCCCGGTAGGTTATGTTTTCAACCTGGGTTACTGGGTAGTGCCGGTTGTTGTTTTTGTTTTTTATGTACTCGCCTCACTCGAGATCATTGCAGAAGAAGTGGAAGATCCATTTGGTAATGATACCAATGACCTTCCACTTTTAAGGATCACGGAGAAAATTCAGGACAATGTGGTTGAGATTCTGAGCTAGCCAATGGCCAATGGCCAATGGCTATTGGCTATTGGCTATTGGCCAGAAGCTGCTCATAGATTCACCATCTTATCCTTAGGATACTTCACACTGTAAGCCACCCTGATCTTTTTTACTTCACCGGGTGCCAGCTCCAGTTTCCAGGTAAGCACACCGATATCCTTATTATTGCTTCCGCCTCCGTCTTCCAGCAGCTCCACTTCAATATCCTTATTGGTTGAAAGCGGGTACTGGTCCTTCAGGATCATGCGTACAGGATCTTTCTTATTATTCTTTACGGTAAGTTCATAAGTGAATTTCTGAAGTTTATTACTTCCCATGAATTTCACACTGCTGTAGTCCATGAGCTTTTCCTTTTTCACAACTACCCTCCTGTCACGGCCCAGGGTAAGGTTGAGTGTATCAAAAGTTGAAGCAGGATCAATAAATGATTTTCCTACATAGGTTCCTTCAAAAATGATATTGGCGTCACCGGGCAAGAGGTTGAGTTTTTCCCAGTCAGCCACTTCTGCCAGCAGGTAGGCATCGTTATCCAACCTTGGAACAGAATAATATTTATACGAACTAGCAATTGAATATTCTTTTAATGTTGCTGTTTGCTCTTTTCCATTTGTCGGTACATCGTAAGGCAGGTCAATATCAAAAGTTACATTGAGTTCATTGTCGGTTACAGAAACATAATCATCCAATCCTTCCTTTAAAGTAACGATCACAACTCCATTCACTGCCTGTGCGCCATA
>CBDUBK010000396.1:0-3274 GCA_965365375.1 uncultured bacterium
AGCTTGCGAAAGGACTGGGTGCTCATGTCACTTTGTTTTCAAGAAGCCCTTCCAAAAAGCAGGATGCGATAGATCTTGGCACTGACCAGGTGATCATTTCAACCAGCGAAGCAGAAATGGCAAAAGCAAAGGGACAGTTTGACCTGATTATTGATACGGTTCCCTATGTGCATGACCTGAACAGTTATATACCTACCCTTGCTGCCAGCGGCACGCTGGTACTGGTAGGTTACCTGGGTAATCTTGATGAGCAGTTAAATACATTTCCAATGGTTCTGGGAAGAAAGGCGATCTCTGGTTCCCTGATTGGTGGTATTGCTGAAACGCAGGAGATGCTGGATTTCTGTGGTAAGCATAATATTACTTCAGAAATAGAGATCATCAATATCCAGGATATCAATGAAGCCTATGAAAGAATGATCAAGAGTGATGTGAGATATAGATTCGTCATAGATATGAAATCGTTGGGAGCAGATAGACGATAGTCCATGGTCCATGGACTATCGTCTATGGACCATTATGAAAGCCCTGCAGAAGCAGGGCTCGTAAAATTGACGATCACTATGAGAAAAATATTATTTTTTTTAAAAATAACCGGGCTTGAAAAAACCCGGTTAACACCCTTGATATGAAAATAGAAACTTGTAATTGTTCTATGAAGCAAATGTAAAGGGCTGTAGGGCTGTACTAATTGATACAGTTCAGTTTTAGTGATGATTGTAATCAGTCGATTCACGCAAAACCACTTATAGAAAAAGACGCAAAAGAATTGAGATAATAGCCGGGAAGACGGGAAGGCGGTAAGTAGCGTGTTAACTTCAGAATATCAATAGAGATACAGAATAAGCGATTTAATTTCTTTGAAAGACCTTTTTAATTCATGAATGTAAATACTCTACTTACCGCCTTCCCGTCCTTCCCGGCCTTGCCTTTTATTTCTTGAGATCAATACTCCTATTGCGTCTTTTTTTTCTTGGCGCCTTGGCGTGAAAAAACCCGCGAAGCGGCATCGCGCAGCGATCCAAACAATAATGCCCCGAAGAATCAGGGCACTATTTTCAAACGAAACGAAAACCAACGATTAAACTTGCTTTTGCAGTCTCGCATATTCTTTTACTTTCACGGCAAACCACAAACTTCCGATCAGTAGAAAAATGGCGCCCAGCAAAACAATGAAATAGGCATAGTCCTTAGTCGTTAACGGTAAGTAAGTTGATTTTTTTTCAGATGGTCTTGCAAAAGGAGCAGTTTCTGCTGCGGCAGTTTTTCCTTCTGCCTTAATATATTCGATTACGTTTTTAATGCTCTCATCACTCAGGTCCGAATGGTCGGGCATCGGGATCCGGTTAAATTTCTCAAATACTGCCAGTGCGTCTTTATCACCGGATTTCACCATGGTCTGTGAAGATTTCACAAAAGAAATGATCCAGTCTTCCGAACGCCTGTCATGTACCCCTGCGAGGGCTGGGCCCGTAAGCACCTTGTTGATGTTATGACATGCGGCGCATCGTGAAGTAAAGATTTGTTTACCCTCTTCAACTGGTGGTGCAGCTTTCAGCGAAAAGACGCTGAGCATCAGAAAGCCGAGTAAGAAAAATTTTGTTTGCATCGTTTGATCTTGTTTGGTTGAACAGGTCAAAATTGAAAAATTGGTGCTTCTCATTTCCTTACCTGCAACAGCAACGGCTATGATTTTAATCAGTAATCATTCACGCAATAACCTCTTTACATCACGCATCAGGTTGTCCACGTCTTCCTGGTCAGTTCCATTATAAAATCCCCGGATGCGTTTCTGCCTATCTACCAGCACCAGCAATTCACTATGAATAAAATCATCAGGTCCTCCATCACCATCGGTAGCAACTACCAGGAAACTTTTGCGTGCCAGCTTATAGATCTCCTTTTTATCTCCGGTCAGCAGCAGCCAGTTTTTACTGATATCCATTTTCTCAGTATAGATTTTAAGCCTTGCTGATGAATCACGCTGGGGATCAACAGTGAATGAAGTGATCAAAAGATCCTCTTCATTCATGTATTGCTGCTGTACATTCTTCAGGCTCCTGGTCATTTTTGGACATACCACCGGGCAGTGGGTAAAGAAAAAATCCGCTATCACAACCTTTCCATCCCAGTCGGCAGATGAAGATGTGGTGCCATGCTGGTTCCTCATCTGGAATGCAGCAATCGTATGCCCGGAAGGTCCGAAAACCGGCAGCTTCGTATAATGGCTTTCATACCATTTCACTACAGCATGCACAGTAAACGGCACTGCCACCACGGCCACCACAAACAGCCATATGCCATACTTCTTCATCATGGTTGGTTAGCAAATGTTTTTGTATCTGTTTTGATATTGGATTGAAGCGATTTTGAACTTTCTATTCCTGAAGTATTTTCTACAGGCATGGGATTATCCGGGTTGAATCTTGGTGCACCCGGACCAGGATTTTTTGTTGCATCCAGGAAGGCCGGCACATAAGAGATCACCAGGATCACACCCATGGTTACCAGCCAGGGTTTGAATGTGTCGAACAAGGGAATTCTTTTTTCATCATGTATGGTTTCGCTTACAGGGAATTCCAGTTCAGTGGCTTCAGTTGTTTTCCTGAACATGGTTCCAAAGAATGCCACCAGGAAGAGCATGCCTGCAGTAAACATGATCACACCTCCCACAAGTCCCAGCATGGTGGTAGGCACCCACTCCGGTGTAAACAATTCATGCTTGGGATTCAGGTAGGTCATCCCGAGATTGGTTCTACGCGGCTCTCCCAGCAAACCTCCCCATGAAAGCCCGGTTGAAAAGATCAGGATGCCGATCGTCCAGAGATAAGGAATGATCACAACAATGCGTGGCATGAAGATCTTTTTGCCCGACATTTTCGCATACATGTATAAGCTCATACCGATAATGCCAAGGAATACAGGTCCTGCAACGGTCATATGAAAATGCCCGGGCAGCCACGCGGTATTATGGATCACATTATTCAGCTGGCTGGAAGAATTCACGATACCGGTAAGTCCGCCGAAAATAAATATGATCAGTCCGCAGATGAGGTAACCGAAAAGAAAGCGGTTGGGATCCAGGTAGGGAAGCTTCGAGAAATATCCAAGCAGGCTTTTCGCACCTCTTCTTCTTCCTGCATATTCCAGTGATGCCGCGATGGTGAAAGCGGTAATAAAACTGGGAATGGCCACACCAAAAGTGAGTATGCTCTGGAATATCTTCACACCTTTGGTAATGGAAGGATCAGAGAACTGGTGGTGCACACCAATG
>CBDUBK010000397.1:0-3267 GCA_965365375.1 uncultured bacterium
CCTGCACCCCCCTTACCCCACCCGGATATAGATGCCGTCTTCCCCTCATTGTATGCTTTCGCCCACGCTATTTCAGCAGCATCCTCACAATCTTGACCCAAATAGCTGCAATGCGGGGCAGTCTTAAGATAATTTTTGGTCTTTTTTCACGTTCTTAGCGGGTAACAATCGTCTATCCAGCGTGAAAAAGCCAATACTTTATTTCTGTTTCTTCTTTTTAACCGGCTTAACTGTTGATGCCCAGCGGATATCCGCTGCTGACCTGAAAATTCTCTCCAAAAAAGAGGACAGTCTCAAATCCTTCGTTAAGAATGTGATCGTTGACAGTTTTACGGCAGGCCGTATGCGCAGCGACAGCCATTTTGTAAAAACACTCGTTCGCAGCCTGCAGGTTAAAAATTCTTTCTATTATCCATTTGATTCGGTTAAGGGCATTGGCAAGATCTATGCACCGGACAGCAGTTTCCGGATCATCACCTGGCAGATATCGTTTGATGATTATTATTGCCGCCAGAGAGGCGCTATCCAGTACCGCACACCAAACGGGTCTCTTAAGCTGGTACCACTCTGGGATGCATCCGAGTTTACTGATAATCCCACTGATTCTGTAAGAACAAAAGATAACTGGATCGGTGCGGTTTATTACAATATCATCCAGACAGAACATAACGGGAAAAAATTCTATACCCTGTTTGGATTCGATGCCAACAGTATCCGCAGTAATAAAAAATGGCTGGAAGTACTGAGCTTCGATTCCCGGAATATGCCGGTTTTCGGCGGTAAGTTTTTTTCATTCAAAAACGACAGCATCAAAAAACCTGACCAGCACCGTTTCAGTATTGAATATAAAAAGGAAGCTTCCACCATGTTCAATTATGAACCTGACCTGGGTATCATCCTGGTAGATCACCTCATCTCCGAATCTGACGAGCCTGAACTTCCCTATACCTATGTACCTGATGGCGATTACGAGGGCTTTAAATGGGAAAACGGCAAGTGGGTGCACATTGATAAGGTATTTAATGAAAGACTTGAGGATGGGCAGGCTCCTATGCCTGATCCAATCAAGGATGGCAAGGGTAATACCAACGAGGAAAAACTCCGCCAGCAATCAGATAAAAATAAAAAGAAGGACAACCTTCGCTGAGTTCCACTTCTTTTCCCTGCTTTCCTATCTTTACCCCAAGGTAAAATTTGGAAAAGCATAAGACCATTATAGAACCGCCGGCATCATTCGCCCCAGGCTTTGGCGAGCTTTGGCAATTCCGTGAGCTGCTTTATTTTTTCACCTGGCGCGACATCAAGGTGAAGTATAAACAAACCGCCCTTGGTATTCTCTGGGCACTCATCCAGCCTGTCTCTCTGATGCTGCTGTTCACTTTTATTTTTTCACGCAATCTCAAGGTAGACAGCGGGAAACTTCCTTACGAAGTTTTTGTATTCTCAGGACTATTATTATGGAATCTATTTTACGGAAGTGTGGCCAATGCCTCGGAAAGCATCCTTGGACATGCATCCATGATCCGGAAAATATATTTTCCCCGCATTCTTATACCGGCATCCTCACTTGTGGTTGCCTTGTTTGATTTCATCATTGCCTTTATTGTATTCATAGGATTTTGCCTGGTCACCGGGGAAGTGCCCGGATGGACTGCAGTAATCAGGATACCTGCCGCGATTCTTATGGTGATCGTCAGCGCTTTTGGTGTGGGCAGTTTTCTTGCTGCCCTTAACGTGCGCTACCGCGACTTCAGGTACGTGGTTCCCTTTATGCTGCAGTTTCTTTTTTTCGCTTCACAGGTGGTTTACCCGCTTAAAAATATTGAGCAGGGATGGCTCAGGAATTTACTTGCGGTCAACCCTGTGAATGGAGCCATTGAAATTTTCCGGTCGGGATTTACCGGCGAGGCGGATATGACCATTATCTGGATCGGTCTGCTCTCCTCTTTTTGTTTTGCCACATTTGGTTTTATTTATTTTAAAAAGGCGGAAGCCGGTTTTGCAGATCTTGCCTGATGGAAAATGCGATCATCATTCAGCAACTTTCGAAAAACTACCGGCACAGAACGGCAGCACCCTATGTATCCATCCGTGATGTGATAGCGGGATATTTTTCCGGTTTGCTGAAAAGAAAGAAAGCTTCTGATTTTTATGCGCTGAAAAATATCAACCTCACAGTACAGCAGGGTGAAAGACTTGCGGTAATTGGTGCGAATGGTGCAGGTAAGAGCACTTTGCTTAAGATCCTTAGCCGTATTACACCACCATCGTCCGGACGGGTGGAACTGAACGGCCGTGTGGCCAGCCTGCTGGAAGTGGGTACAGGTTTTCATCCCGAACTTTCAGGCAGGGAAAATATTTATCTCAATGGTTCCATACTCGGATTAAAGCGCCATGAGATTGAATCGAAGCAGGAAGCCATTATTGAATTCAGCGGTATCCGTTCTTTTATTGACCTTCCGTTAAAACAATACAGCAGTGGCATGCAATTGCGCCTGGCCTTCTCCGTTGCCGCGCATCTTGAACCGGAGATATTGCTGATAGATGAAGTGCTTGCAGTAGGTGACCTGGAATTCCAGCAGAAATGCATTGGCAAAATGGAAGAAGTGAGCAGGCAGAATCACCGGACCATTCTTTTTGTGAGCCATAATCTTGCAGCTGTCCAAAGACTTTGCACGAGGGCCATTGTGCTGAGGGAAGGAGAAATGGTTTTTGAAGGAGCCGTACCGGAAGCCATCCGTTTTTATACCAGCCAGTTTGCAAAGGCAGTAGAGAAAAAAGGCAGTGCTGTTTTCAACCTTGAAAAACATCCCAATAAGATCATGGAAGGAGAAGGCCTCATGCAGGCCACCCTCCTGGTAAACGGCCAGGCTGCCGAATCCTTTATTCCGGGCAGCAGCCTTGAATTGAGGCTGGAGTATTTTAATTCACTTGACCTGGTTGATCCTGATGTTGGCATCGTGATCAAGGACAGTGAACAGAATGCACTGATCGGTTTGAACAGCAAACATTTTGGTAAAAAGCTGAAACTGATCAAGGGGTCGAAAGGAAATTTATCACTGGTCCTGCCCGGGTTGAACCTGTATGCTCCCGGAACTTACCATGTGAATCTTTATTTTGGTGATGTGCAGCATTATTATGAATGCCTCTATGATGCATGCAGTTTTTCCATTGAAGAAACAGATGTATACGGCACAGGCAACCTTATGGAGCCGGAATGGAACCGCATCTATGTTCCGCAAATTGATATCATTCACCATGAATCCT
>CBDUBK010000398.1:0-3267 GCA_965365375.1 uncultured bacterium
CACACGACCAGCTAGCCAAGGAAGGCGCTGCTAAAGTACTGATCAAACCAGCGGCTCATGGTACCGGTGTAATCGCCGGAGGTTCCATGCGTGCCGTATTGGAAAGTGCAGGCGTAACAGACGTACTTGCAAAATCACTCGGATCAGCCAATCCGCACAATGTGGTAAAAGCTACATTCAAGGCCCTGGCATTGCTCCGTGAACCGATCTCTGTTTCCAAAACAAGGCGGATCGGCTTAAAGAAAGTTTTTAACGGATAAGAAATTATTCAGAACAGCACAAAGAGTTTTCAATCGAAAACGTTTGAAGCGGTTAAACATACTCAAATGAAAAAGATAAAAATTACCCTGGTAAAAAGTCCGATCGACAGGCCGGAGCGTCAGAAAGAAACGCTGAAGGCGCTTGGTCTGAATAAGATGAACGCCACCAGGGAAGTAGAAGCTACACCGCAGATCCTTGGCATGGTGCGCAAGGTGGAACATATGATTACTGTTGAGGAAGTAGCGTAAACAAGTCAATAGTCAAAAGTAAAAATTCAAAATCACAGGTTCTTATTTTGACTTTTGTTTTTTGACTTATCAATTTTTTAAAGCGAGGGGAGTAAAACCCCGTAAGTAAAAATCAAATACAATGCAACTACACAATTTACGTCCTGCAAAAGGCGCCGTTCACAAAGAGAAAAGATTAGGTCGTGGAGAAGCTTCCGGCAAGGGTGGCACTTCCACAAAAGGTAACAAAGGTGGCCAGAGCCGTGCCGGTTACAAAAGGAAAAGAGCACACGAAGGTGGCCAGATGCCTATCCAGCGCCGTGTTCCAAAACGTGGTTTTAAAAATCCAAACAGGATAGAATATAAAGTATTTAACCTTGGACAGATCGACCAGCTGGTTGAGAAATATGGTTTCAGTGATTTCAACCTCGAAACCCTTTATACAAACGGGTTGATCAACCAGACAGACAGGATCAAGATCCTCGGAAACGGAGAATTGAAAGCCAAACTCACCTTCAAAGTGAATGCAATCAGCGAGAAAGCAAAGCAGGCGATCGAAACAGCCGGCGGCTCAGTTGAAATAGTGAAGTAATTTTCAGTAAATTGCAAGGTCTCGCCGAGGCGAGATTCTTTTTTTTCTTAAGGACCGAAAACATTTCATTTTTCCGTGAAAAAATTCATTCAAACATTAAAAAATATCTGGAGCATCGAGGAATTGCGCAGCAAGATCCTTTTTACCCTGCTCCTTATTTTCATTTACAGGGTTGGTACGCATATCGTGTTGCCAGGTATTGATCCGGAAGGCATTTCCGAATCCATGGCCAACTCCAATAATGGTATCCTTGGACTGATCGATACTTTCGCGGGTGGTGCCTTTTCCCAGGCATCCATTTTCGCTTTGGGTATCATGCCTTACATCTCCGCTTCCATCTTCATGCAGCTGGCAACCGTTCTGGTACCGCAGTTCCAGAAGATGCAGAAAGAAGGGGAAAGCGGCCGCAAAAAGATCAACCAGTGGACCCGTTATCTTACCATCGCGGTTACTATCGTCCAGGCTTCCGCTTACGTTACTTACCTGGAGCAGATCACCAGGGATAGTGGTGGTATTGCCGATTCATACAGGGCTTATTTCTGGCTTTCAACTGTTTTACTCCTCACTGCCGGCACCATGTTCGTAATGTGGCTGGGTGAGAAGATCACAGATAAAGGTTTAGGTAACGGTACATCGCTCATCATCATGATCGGTATCCTTGCCCGCCTTCCGCAATCATTTGTACAGGAATTGGTGGTTAAATCAAATCCTGCCGGCCAGATCTTGTTATTCATCCTAGAGATCGTGGTGCTCATTGCCATCATCATGGGCTGCGTATTACTGGTGCAGGGTGTGAGAAAGATCCCGGTCAATTATGCAAAGCAGATCGTAGGCAACCGCCAGTTTGGTGGTGCCCGCCAGTTCCTTCCTATCAAGGTGAACAGTTCGGGTGTTATGCCTATCATCTTTGCCCAGGCCATCATGTTCCTGCCTACCTTGTTCAACCTGACCAAGTGGGGTACAACAGAAACAGGCCAGGGAATCCAAAGGGTTTTCACTGATCCATCCAATGTCTGGTATATGACCATTTATTCAGTGGTGGTGATCGGGTTTACCTTCCTTTACACGGCCCTTATTTTTAATCCCAAGCAGATCGCTGATAGCCTGAAGCAGAATAATGGTTTCATTCCCGGTGTTAAACCAGGACAGCCGACAGCGGATTATATCGGTTCCATCATGGACAGGATCACACTTCCGGGTGCCATATTACTGGCTTTCGTTGGTATCCTTCCGGGTATTGTGCAACTGATGGGCGTTCAGCCAGGATTCGCTTCTTTCTTCGGTGGTACTTCACTGCTGATCATGGTAGGTGTAATCCTCGATACCTTACAGCAGATCGAAACCCAGCTGCTCATGAGACAGTATGATGGTCTCATGAAGAGCGGAAGGATCCAGGGACGCACTGTAACCCAGGCCTCTTACTAGAAAAAGCTTCCATTAGGAAGTTGAAATAAAAAAGCAAAGACCTGGTAAGAATACTTGCCGGGTCTTTGTTTATAAAAGCATCAGCAAAAGGAATAAGAGAATTATGATTCATTATAAGAACAGCCAGGAAATAGAATTGATGAGAGAAAGCGCGCTATTGGTAAGCACAACGCTTTCAGAAGTGGCGAAAATGCTGAAGCCGGGAATGACCACCCTGTCCATTGATGTATTCGTTGGAAATTTCCTGAAGGATCATAAAGCAATTCCTTCCTTCCTGAATTTCAACGGTTATCCTTTTAATTCCTGCATATCAGTAAATGATGTGGTAGTGCATGGTTTCCCCGGATCTTATGAACTGAAGGAAGGTGATATTGTTTCGGTTGATGTGGGAGTTTATAAAAATGGGTTTCATGGCGACCATGCCTATACCTTCATGATTGGAAAACCGGCAGAAGCAATCATTCAACTGGTAAAAACAACAAAAGAATCATTATACAAGGGAATTGAAAAAGCTATTGCCGGTAACCGTATTGGTGATATTGCTTTTGCCATCCAGGAGCATACAGAGAAAAAACATGGTTATGGTGTGGTGCGTGAACTGGTTGGGCATGGACTGGGACGCAATATGCACGAGGAGCCCCAGGTTCCCAATTATGGAAAAAGAGGTTCCGGTACTGTGTTGAAAGAGGGGCTGGTACTGGCTATTGAACCGATGATCAATATGGGCCGCAAGGAAGTATACACAGATAGTGACGGCTGGAC
>CBDUBK010000399.1:0-3264 GCA_965365375.1 uncultured bacterium
GGCGGGGTTGCCACAGTACAGATAGTCCTTTAACCGCAAAGTAGGAGGCTTTTGACTTTTGACTTTTGAATTCTGGCTTCTGACTTCTGGCTTTTGACTTTTGCCTTGAAAAGATTGCCCGGTAAATTTTTAAATTTGAGAGAACCATGAACATCAGCATATTCAAATACCTCTCTCCCTTCCTCCTCTATTACGGAGCAATGGCTGCCATGATGAGTTCAGGATTGGTTGTTTGGCTGCCGCTGGTCTATGCCTGGTTCATCATTCCCCTGCTCGAACTTTTTATCAAACCTGATGAAAGGAATATTTCAGAAGCTGAAGAGGAGCTCGCGCGGCAAAATAAATGGTATGACCTGCTCTTATACCTGGTGGTGCCCTTTCAATACCTGGCGCTTGGTTTATTTTTTTACAATGTGAGCTTTATCGGGCAGCCCTGGTATGACCTTGCCGGTAAAACCCTGGTCATGGGATTGCTTTGCGGGGTGATGGGTATTAATGTAGGGCATGAACTCGGGCACAGGGTCAAACCATTTGAACGTTTTTTGGCAAAAGCGCTCCTGCTTTCTTCCCTTTACATGCATTTTTATATCGAGCATAATAAGGGCCATCACAAAAGGGTGGCAACACCTGAAGATCCCAGCAGTGCGAGGTATGGTGAATGGCTGTATGTCTTTTATGCACGGTCCATCATCTTCAGTTATCTCAGTGCCTGGCATATCGCAACAAAAGATGTGAGGAAAAAAGGTTTCAGTTCTTATTCCATCCACAATGAAATGCTGCAGTTCCATTTGATACAGCTTGCATTTATTGCTGGTATTTTCCTGGTCTTCGGATGGCTTGCAACCGTATTATTCATTATCGCGGCCGGGCAGGGAATCCTCCTGCTCGAAACAGTAAATTATATCGAGCATTATGGACTGCAACGGAGGCAAATCGAAGAAGGTAAATATGAAAGAGCCATGCCGGCGCATAGCTGGAACAGCAATCATGTGATTGGCAGGGTGATGTTATTTGAACTCAGCCGCCACAGTGATCATCATTTTATGGCCAGCAGGAAATACCAGGTACTGCGTCATCATGAAGATTCTCCACAAATGCCAACCGGCTACCCGGGCATGATGCTGCTGGCAACCATTCCTCCAGCCTGGTTTTATGTGATGCATAAAAGAAAGCCATTGCAAACTGCAATGGCTCACTGAGTATTTAGAGTACGAACCGGAAACCTATATTAAAAGGGCTGTTATTACTAACGTTCGCGCTCAGGTTAAAACCACTTGTTTTAGTAGTGCTTTCTGTTGTGGGTGTGGAAATTACCTGTTCGGTCCGGGAATAAGATAAATTGATAAGATTATTCAATCCTGCTTCCAGGTGTATCCTGTCCCTGATGGAATAAGTGATGCCTGGATAAAATACGAGTGCACCATTGTATTGCATTTGCTTATTGTGAACATCAGGCATGGGATAACGGTCAGTCTGCATATAAGAGAAATTTGCCTGGCCTTCTCCAAACAGGTAAAAACTTTTACCAAGGGGAAGATACCTCCTGAGGAATACGCCTGCACCATAACCATTTGATTTCACATCATTGTCGGGAACACCGGAAACAATGGTGGTATTCCTCGTGTAAAACAGGTTGAATCCAACCGCCTGGTTGTCTTTTGTTACAAACCCGATAGAAGGATTGATACTGAAATTTTTGTATTCAGTTTCATTAGGGGAACTGCCGCTTTCCGTAACACCGAAACTGATGCCACCTCCCAGCAATTTGCTGCCTTTTTTAATTTGTGCATGCAGTAGGGTAAATGAACCTGTAATAAATAAGAATGCTAAGAGTGTAAACTTTTTCATGAGCAATTGATTTAAAAACGAATTTGTGAAATCAATTGAAAAGAAAGAGTTAAAGGAGGATAAGCCTCGAGCTTCGAGCTGCGGGCTGCGGGATGATAGCTTCGGGCTTCATGCCTTGAGCAATGAAATCAGGTCTGCAAGAATTTAGTTTTTCAAAATCCTTTTAGTGTGTACGCATAAATCTCGCAGCTCACAGTTTCCCTCAAATCATTTCTCCACCAAAATACCCCTGCAGCGCAACAGGTATTTGGATCCCGTTTTCATCCTGGTTGTTTTCGAGTAAACATGCCAGTATCCTTGGCAATGCAAGTGAACTTCCATTGAGTGTATGGACCAGTTGAGTTTTTCCTTTATCATCCTTATAACGGATCTTCATCCTGTTGGACTGGAAACTTTCGAAATTGGAAACAGAACTCACCTCCAGCCATCTTTCCTGTGCGGCGCTGTACACTTCGAAATCATAGGTAAGGGCTGATGTAAAACTCATATCACCACCGCATAAACGCAGGATGCGGTAATGTAATCCGAGCGACTGGATGAGTTGTTCCACATGCTCCACCATTTTCTCAAGTGCTTCATAGCTGTCATTGGGATGAGAAAGTTGTACGATCTCCACTTTGTCAAACTGGTGGAGCCGGTTCAGTCCTCTAACATCTTTACCATAACTGCCAGCTTCTCTCCTGAAGCAGGGTGTATAGGCCGTCATTCTTACGGGCAATTCAGATTCTTTCAGGATCACATCGCGGTAAATATTGGTTATAGGAACTTCAGCCGTGGGGATCAGGTAAAAATTATCCTCGGTTGCATGATACATCTGTCCTTCCTTGTCAGGAAGTTGTCCTGTACCGTAAGCAGAAGCCTCGTTCACCATCAGCGGTGGCTGGAATTCTGTGTAGCCGGCTTTGGTATTATAATCCAGGAAATAGTGGATCAGCGCTCTCTGAAGTTTGGCGCCTTTGTTTTTATAAACGGGAAAGCCACTTCCCGTGAGTTTATTACCCAGTTCAAAATCGATCAGGTCATATTTTTTAGCGAGCTCCCAGTGAGGTTGCGCATTCGCATGTAATTGTGGCATGCTTCCACCCGTCCGAACCACTTCATTGTCTTCAGGTGTGCGGCCAGCAGGAACTTTTTCAGAAGGAAGATTCGGTAATTGAACCAGTACCTCGTTCAGCTGCTTTTCAACTTTTTCAAGTTCTTCCTGTATGGGACCCAATTCATTTTTAAAGTTCTCCACTTCTTTTTTCCTGGCCTCTGCTTCTTCCTTCTGGCCCTTGCCCATCAGCATGCCGATCTCTTTGGAGGCGGCATTCACTTTTGCTTTGGTCTCATCAAACCTGAAAGTGAGTTTTTTTCTTTCATCATCCATGCGGATGATCTCATCTACCAGCTCCAGGTCTTTGAAATGTTTAACCG
>CBDUBK010000400.1:0-3250 GCA_965365375.1 uncultured bacterium
CAGGTTTTTGAAGTCGGATCAATCGATTTTCCTGCCATGATAGCAAGTATTGCGGTCAATGGGTGGACAATCCCGTAAAAATGGGATATTGAATAAATTTTCTCAATAGTAATTGGTCAATCATGAATGGTCTTGCTGACCATCCGGGAATTTAACCAACAACAATGGGTTTGGGACGATTTAAATAATGGTGAAGACCAGACAGCTCTTCATTCAGTTGTTGGTGTAATTGTTTGAGAGAAAAGTGATGTATAGAGAATAACACCAACAACGGCATAAAACCACCACGGAGACGCTTGTATTATTTGGCTAAACCATATTTTGTATAAATACCCGAGCCGGGGGCATTCGCATCCAGGAGATTCAATACCCTTGCTCCTTTGATGCATGACCAGAATGCATGGAATGTACGCGGACCGCTTTCGATTTTTGAGAAATAAACCTGCCAGTTATTGGGTATGCTAAATGTGCCGGCTGATTTTACTTCAGCATATTTTACATTTCCTACAAAGCCGTTGATGGCAAGCAGTTTCCAATGGTAGGAATTGCCTTCGCTGAAAATAAATTCTTCACTCGACTGGTTGATATTCATGCCTGCATACTGCCCTGTATAAACGTTATAAAGCTGCTGTATGCCTGTGAAATCGCTGGTCCATTTGCCTGTGAAGTCAGTGGCAGCTACAGCGAATTTGTTATACCCGCTCATATTCAGCAGGGGGATTAGCAGGTCGGATTCACTGTCCCATTGTATGGCTTCAGGATCAAATTTGAATTGCTGCATGAAACTGTTTTTATCCGGTGCGATAAATTCCAGCCATCCTGATTGACCCTGCCGGAATAGGACAATAAAAACATTCTTACCGGTGGCGTTCTCAGTGGCATAACCCATACCCAGGTTAGGCCTGTTGTAAGTGGAGATATAGGAAGTCTTGTAATTTTTCAGGTTGCTGTAACGTGGAGCGACCAGGATGTTCCATGCTGCATCCGTTAAAGGACCCGGATCAGCGGGAAATATGGTGCCTTCTTTGGGGTAGTGCAAAAGCACACGGATATTTCCTTTTGTTACTTCCACCCAGTCTTCCTGCACGGTACTGGTCCATCCATCATCAAAATTGGTGGTATGGAATGCGAATTTGCTGTTTACCGGGGTTATGGTGTTTGATTGGATGACCGGATTGTCTGTCACAGGTTTTACCAGTTCAACCGATTCCAGGACCTGACTTATATCTGAGCTATAATCTTCGCTATTGGTTATGACCACAATACTTACGCAGCGGTTATACCCGCTTGCAGTTGTAATAAGAACGGATGCATCCTTGTTGTTGAAAACAAATTTTCCAACCCCGGCTTTTATTTTCCAGCCTTCGGCTTCCTGCACCTCACCTGTCTCAGGGGCCTCCCGGGGAGCATAATTTTTAACGACCAGTTCCTGCCATTCGCTTTCAAAATCAGCGTCAATATTTCCTTTGCTGATGGTACTTTTTATAAAAAAAACCTGGCACCAGCTTTTGGTTTTATTGTTGGTGACCGTAAAGGTGGTTTTGTCCTCACTAATTTCTTTTTTCCAACCCGCAGGAGGAGTGAAACTCACCAGGTCATAAGTCTCTTTTTGGGCGTATGCATTCACCACGAGAACACAAAAAAACAGGATGAGTAATATATTTTTCATTGTGATCCGTTTTGGTTATTAAAAATATCCCTGCTTACCATTCATTTTTATCCTGTAAAACCGGGATTTATTGCCGGTTATTTTTCTTCGCACACCGTCCATTTGATATTGGTGCAGTTGGAATAACTCCAGTTACCGGTAATGAAATAGGCAAAGGTGTTGGCTGATGCTTTGATGACAGATCTTGCCACCTCCGTTTTTTCAATTACATATTCTTCACTGTATTTTTTTTGGGAAAGTTTACTGGACGCAAACAGTACGGGAGCCATTGCCATTATATATTCATTACCGCGGTAAGTCATTACCCTGGTTTCAGCAAAACCAAAACCCAGTATTGCGAAAGCCACTGCTTCCTGCTTGAGCTCAAAACTTTTGGTTACCCGCAGTTTCCTGCTGTCGGCCGGCAAGGTGCCCGGAATGGAAATATTATTCTTAAGGCTGCCATAAAGATTATTACCACCTGCAACAACGCCCCAGGAATTTGCAGTGAGGAAACAGTTACCATAACTGCCGGCGCCTCCTGCTATCAGCCCGCTGCTGCCTGTAATTTCTCCGGCTGCGATACTGCATACATCAATGCATTTATTTTCTGGAGCAGGTGCTGGAGCCGGCGGTGGCGCTGTACCCGTATTGGTAGAACTGCTGTAGGTAAAGTTCAGGTACTGCTGGAATATGATTCTTTCGCCCATTTCAGCAGGGAAAACGGAACGGATCTGTGCCTGGTAAGCTTTTTCATCTGCTTTCATTTTTGACCAGACATCTTTATAAAATGATGCATATTTTTCCATGATCTGCGCCGAAGCCTTAGTTTTCTCAGCGCCATTTTTCATTTTATTCAAGGCAGCCACATCGCGCTGGAAGGATTTGAATGTACCGGTTGCATCTTCTTTTAATATCCTGTCAGCCTGCTCTCTCAGCGGCTTTACGATATTGTTTATTTTGTTGATCATTTCCTGCGTTACTACAGCTGTTTTTTCCTGGGCACCGGCATAAGCCAGTTGCAGCAGAATTATTGCGGTGATTACAAAACGTTTGATAGTGAATTGTAGATTCTTTCTCATTTTTTTGATTTGTTATTATGGACGATCATGCTGTTGATGATTAAAGGTGCGCATATGGAAAGCCGCAAACAATCCTGTAAAAAAGGGATTTTGTAAAAGGATAGTTTTTAATGATCATGGTACCGCTGGCTGCCCGCTGACCTGTTTCGAGTTGAGTTAAATTGATGAAACAAGTTGATAATATGTATTTCACGAACTGAAGCAGGCCTGTAAATAAATAAGGAATTGTAGTCCGGGACTTAGCTTTACCGGATAACCTATCGTTTCCATGAGAATTCTTCAGCCACATACACGAAGGGAAGTTTTTGAGACCTCATCTTTTGCAGACAATTTCATCGCCCAGATGCAGCAAAGTTTTGCAGCGGAACTGGATGAGAATGACCAGGCTGAAAAAGCGCTGCTTCGCAAATATTATGATCACCTGGAACCTGCTTACCATGAAGTAGTAAGGATTGAAGCTCATGCCGTACTTGCTTACAAGGCAGAAACCAGGACAGCTTATTTCCGGGACCTGCCACTG
>CBDUBK010000401.1:0-3236 GCA_965365375.1 uncultured bacterium
ATAAAATATGCTCTAATTGAATGGATTCCATTTTATACTTCCTCCAGGTTTTCTTTTTTGATGATGGTAGTTGCCGGCGGCTGATCCTTTTCCTTTGGTTCCTGCGGGCTCAGGGCCTGTATAACATTTTTGGATCCCGGCTTCATCGCGATCACAATACAACCGATCATGGCAGCCAGCAAAAGCATACTCACCACTTCAAAGGGCAGAATATATCCGTGTTCGGTTGTGCTGAGCATTTGCATGCCAATATCAGCTACTCTCAGGTTAAGCGCCTGTGTAGAAGCAGGAACAAATTCATGACTGTTGATCAGGTTAAAGCTGAAGGCGAGCCCGAAAACCGCCGCGAGTATACCAGCGATCACTCTTTTGGTCAGAGGTTTTTGCATTTCAGTTCCTGACTGCTGTGTAAGGAAGATGGAGAAGATGATCAGTACTACAATTCCTCCCACGTAAACGATGATCTGTACTGCGGCGATAAATTCCACCTGCATCCAGAAATATAAAGCGGCTACACCTAACAGTGAAAACAGTAGCCAGATCGCCGAACGGAAGATCTTTCGCGAAGTGACTGCCAGCAGGGCAGCGCCCAGGATAAGGGCGGAAATGGCGTAGAAGATGATGGTTGCGGCATTCATTATTCAATTCCCTCCCTGATTTTAGAACCCGGCAGGTTCAGTTTTTTGGTAAGTTTGCTCCTGTCAAAAACACTGTGTTCAAAGTTCTGCGCCATCTTGATGGCATCCGTTGGACAGGCTTCCACGCAGAGATTGCACATGGTGCATAACTCGAGGTGGTAAACAAAAGTGTCCAGTGCTTTTTTTCTCTTTCCTTCCGGTGACACATCAAATTTTGTAATGATCTTGATAGTAGCGTTCGGGCAGGCCAGTTCACATGCTGTACAACCCGTACAGGCATGTTCGTTGTTTTCGTCATGAGGCATCACAACCTCACCCCTGAAACGTTCTGGCAATACAAGTGTATCACGGTTGTCAGGATATTGTTCTGTGATCACTTCTCCCGGACGGATAAAATAGTAGCCGGTCCTTTTCATCCCTGTGAGCAGAGATTTTGTAGCCCTGAAAACGTCCGTTATATAGTCTTTTATCAACATGATGTTCGTTTATTCACTGGGTCAAAAATGCCATCCCCATATCGCCACTACCGTTACCAGCAGGAGATTGAAAAGGCTGATGGGTAATAAATATTTCCATTCGAGGTTTAACAGCTGGTCGATCCTGAGCCTGGGAAAGGTCCACCTGAACCACATGATCAGGAAGATCAGGAAGAAGGTTTTTCCGAAGAACCATACCGATGAAGGAATATAATCCATCACATGGTTGAACTGTTCCCAGTTGCCGATGTGGAAGGGCATCCATCCTCCCAGGAAAAGTGTAGCTCCGATCGCGCAAACAATAAAGATGTTGATATACTCCGCAAGGAAAAACAGCGCGAATTTCATTCCTCCGTATTCTGTATGAAAACCGGCTGTGAGTTCTGATTCCGCTTCCGCCATATCAAAAGGCGCACGGTTGGTTTCAGCAGTGACAGCGATCAGGAAGATCACGAAAGCGATGGCTGCCGGCAGATGTCCTTTGAACAGCCACCATCCATCCTGTTGCGACATCACGATATCTTTTATGGAAAGGCTTTCAGCAAAAACTACAATACAAAGTATTGCCAGTCCCGCCGACAGTTCATAACTCACGATCTGTGCCCCGCTTCTCATGGCACCAAGCATAGAGTATTTATTATTACTTGCCCATCCTGCCATAAGAATGCCTATCACGGAAAGAGAAGAAATGGCCGTGATATAAAGTACTCCGATATTGATATCCCAGAGCTGGAAATTTCTTCCGAATGCAATGGGTGCAAGTAATAACATGGCCACACTCATTACCACGAAGGGAGCAAGGTTGAATAAGAATTTATCAGCACCGTCCGGAGTGAATCCTTCTTTTAAGATCAGTTTGAGCGTATCAGCTGATGTCTGGAACATTCCCATTGGGCCCACACGGTTTGGACCCAGCCGGATCTGCATGCGTGCCGCGACTTTTCTTTCCATCAGTACCAGTACCAGTCCCAGTACGGCAAACAGGCCAATTGCAAGTAGGATTACGATGGCGGATTGGATCAGCAATACACCGGTATTGTTGAAATGCGTGTGCAGCCAGGTGTTGATGGATTGAGTAATGCCTTCCAGACTAAACATATTTACCCCCTGCTGTTATGTGGTGATATTTGGAAATTATTTTCATGATGACTTGCATTTTCAGTTAGCGGTCTATATCAGGAATCACCAGGTCCAGGCTTCCCATCGTGGCCATCAGGTCGCCAAGTTTCCCACCTCTTGCCATGTGATCAAGCGCGCTGAGATTGGAAAAACCAGGGGAGCGGAACTTGATCCTGTAAGGAGTGGTGCCACCTTCACTCACGATATAAACACCCAGCTCGCCTCTTGCGGTTTCAACCCTGGTATAAAATTCACCTTTGGGAAGTTTCAAAACTGCCTTGGTCTTGGCGAGGTGATCTCCTTCCGGGATATTGTCAATCAGTTGTTCAATGATGCGGATGGATTGATGCATCTCTTTCATGCGCACGAGGTACCGCGAAAAAGAATCTCCCTTTGTTTCCAGCACTTCATCGAATTCAACCTGGTCATATAATGAGTAGGGATGGATCTTACGGATATCACAACTCACACCGCTTCCGCGTGCTACCGCTCCAGTGCATCCATACGAAACTGCGTCTTCCGCTGACAAATAACCAATGCCTTTCATCCTGTTCTGGAAGATGATATTGCCTGTAACCATTTCATCATATTCAGGTGATTTTTTCCTGAACTGTTTGATGAAATCCTTCACTCTCTGTTGAAAATTGGGATGGATATCTGCCATCACGCCACCCGGCACATTGTAATTCATGGTGAGCCTGGCACCGCAGGTCTCTTCCATAATATCTGTAATGGTTTCCCTTTCCCTGAACGTATGAAAGAATGGAGTGAAGGCACCGAGGTCCATGGCCATGGCGCCCATCCAGAGTTCATGTGATGCAATGCGGGTTAGTTCATCCATGATCACGCGGATGTATTGCGCCCGCTTTGGCACTTCAACCTGCAATCCTTTTTCAACTACCATTGCGCATGCGTGGTTGTTGATGTGGGCAGAGAGATAATCCATCCTGCTGGTTACATAAATAAACTGGCGGTAACTCAGGCTCTCGCACATTTTTTCGAT
>CBDUBK010000402.1:0-3228 GCA_965365375.1 uncultured bacterium
CATTGCTTACCAGAAACCGGCCATGATGCTGGATGCATTGAGGGATGTGGTACTGGGACCCGAACGTTTTGATATGGCCTTCCAGGAATACATACGCAGGTGGGCATACAAGCATCCCACACCATGGGATTTTTTCCGCACGATCGAAAATGTAAGCGGTGAGGATCTCGGTTGGTTCTGGCGTGGCTGGGTATTCAATACCTGGAAACTTGATTTTAAGGTGGCAGGAGTAATCTACAATGAAAAGGATCCAAAGAATGGTTCGGCAATTACTTTGGAAAATGCTGAGCAGATGGTAATGCCGGTTGTGGTTGTGGTAAAAGAAGAAAACGGTAAGGAACACCGCTTTGACCTGCCGGTTGAGATCTGGCAGCGCGGCGCTGTATATACTTTCAATGTCAATTCAACGAGCAAGATCAGGGAAGTGGTACTTGATCCCGATAAAAAGCTTCCTGATGTGAACAGGAAGAATAATGCTTTAAGCCAGAAGGATTTTTAATCAGTTCAAAGTTCAAAGTTGAAAGTTCAAAGTCAGATGCATTAGAGATCAATGCGACTTATCGAACACGATGTTCGCTATTTAAAGCATTACTGTTCTCTGATGACGCCGACTTTGAACTTTGAACTTTCAACTTTGAACTTCTCCCCCCATTTCCTCCAGCAATTCCGCCAGCGCCGACTCTTCCAGGATCATTCTTGTGGGTTGCCCGGATTTTGAATTCCATTTGATCAGCCTGATACAATCTTCCTCTATTTCGATTCCGGTAATATCACCATCATTATAGCAGCAGCAACCGGTATTGAAATAAGTTGGTTTAAGTTTCAGGTAATCCGGCGAAATGGAAGTGTATTCAAATCTTCTTGCCTGGATCTCTTTTTGCAGGGAACCGATCAGGTTTTCATCCTTCACCTGCTGGGCAAAAAGCAGGCTGCGGTAAAGTCTTTCCAGATGTGTAAGTGATTCAAAAGCCGGCTGGTGGGTATGGCCTGTGATCAGCAAAAGATTTTTTTGCGTTGCACTCCAGTCGTACATCACCTGGTTATGCTGGCTTTTCAGGCTCGCATCATAAGCAGGCGTGTTGGGATTGATCTTTAAAAAGGACTGGAGCGGTGCCCAGATCTTCGAAACAAAAAATTTACTGAACCAGTTACCATCACTAACCGCATCGCCCTGGTGGCCATGCGTGCAGAATATATTCAGCTGCCGGTCATTTACTGTTGTTTGTAACAACACACCTTCATGCATGGGCATATCCACACCAAAGATCTCCCTGATCTGGAAAGGAGCAAAAGGATCATTTTTCCAGTAGAGGTCATGATTACCGATGATCTTCACCATGCGGTTGGCCATGGCAAAACGTTTTTCTTTTTCGAAGGCGGGCTGCTGGTGTTTTTTTACTGAGAGAAACATATTCTCCCATAATTCCTCGCAATCTCCAAGGGCTATATAGATGTATCCTTTTTCAAAATAATAATCAAGGGCAGCGAGATAATTGGGTTCACAAATGGTAAAATCGTCCGCCCCGTTGCGCGCACCTTTGTGATGATCAGAAAAGATGATGATCTTCTGTTTGGTGCAGTCGAAATCGATCACCAGTCCTTTTTTCTTTTCAAGTTTGATGATGCAGTCAAGCAACGAAGAAAGGGCTTTGAAGATCATGGCCCGGTCAGGACTGGATGTGAATTTCTCGGATGCCCACATCACCGGCCTGTAAAGCAATTTCCTGAGCCAGTTAAACATCAGTTGAGATTGTATTTTTTAATGAGCGCCAGTAAAACGCCGTTGGTCCATCCGAATCCATCCTGTGAAGGATATTCACCTCCACCCGCTTCCAGGTTCAGATTCACGACATTATATTTCTCCATGAGTTTCCCGGTTGCTGAAAAAACTTTTTTGTTCAGGTCTACCCAGCGTTTGGCAATGAGCAGGGCTTCTTTGTGTTTACCATAATTTTCCAGGCCCCTGATGGTTATCCATTGCAGTGGGGCCCATCCATTGGGCGCATCCCACTGTTGCCCGGTAATTTTATTGGTTGTGACCACCCCCCCGGCTTTGATAAAAACTTCTTTCAGGGTTTTGAGCGCATGCAGATTCATTTTACTGCTGTCGCTGATGTTCAGGAAAAAAGGGAACATACCTGCGAGCGTAAGAGAGGTGGAGGGTTTTTTAGTGTAGGCCAGGTAATCCGTGAAAAATTTTAATTGGGGTGACCAGCAATATTTATTGATGGCTTTTTTTCTTTTGGCTGCAAAATCCTTATAGCGTGAAGCCTGGAGTTTATCACCACTTTCATCGTATGAACGTGCAATGGTAATCTCGAGGTGGTATAATAAACTATTCAGGTCTACAGGAACATAAGAAGTTGTTTGAATAGTGGAAAGGTTTTTTCCGTCCTTCAGCCAGCGGCTGCTGAAGTCCCATCCACTCTCTGCAGCCGATCGCAGGTTCTGGTATAATAATCCCTTTGTATCCGGATGAAAATGTTTCACTGTTTCAACATCTTCATACCAGCTTTCCTGCCTTGGAATGCGCAGCTGGTCATAGTAACGGTTAAGGATGCTGCCATCCGGCATTTTCACAACATGCTTCGTGTTTGCTGACTGGTCCATCCAGTACCGGTATTCTTTCACAAGAGCGGGCTGGTAGATAACATAGGTCTGTGGGCCTTTTATCTCCGCGAGCAGGTCGATCATGAGACTGAAAAAAGGAGGTTGGGAACGGCTCAGGTAATAACTGCGGTTTCCATTGGGGATATGGCCTACCCGGTCAATGAGAAAAGCAAAATTATTGACCATGTGCCCGATCATTTCATATTCACCACTCTCTTTTAATCCCAGCATGGTAAAATAAGAATCCCAGTAATAAACTTCACGGAATCTGCCGCCGGGAACAATGTATGGATAGGGAAGCGGCAGAAGTGAAGAACCTTTTACAAGCGTATCCTTATCTCTTTTCAGAACTTTCCATAGTTCTTCTATATGCGCCACTATATCCTTATGTTTTGTAGTATACGCGGTTGGAAGTTCAGCTGGGATAATAAAATTATGTTCAACAAATAATTTAAGGCTGAATCGAAGGTTGGGATTGTTTTTTACAGCGATATAATCTTTAACAATTGAATCAGGATCTCTTTTAGGGACACAGTCGGTAAATGTTTTACTGTCCGGGAAGATGCGGGCCATCTGCACATCAATAAAAAGTTCACCGTAGATCTTATCCGGCGTGCG
>CBDUBK010000403.1:0-3225 GCA_965365375.1 uncultured bacterium
CAGGGTGAAATCAAACGGATCTTTTCCCAGTTCAATATGTCCTTCTGTTATTTTAATACTGGTGTTATCTGCAATGCCGCCACTGTTTTCCAGGTTGATATTGAGGTTCCCATTCTGAATGGGTTGAGGAAAACTCAAAGCGGAATAGAATAATTTACTGATGTTCAGAAATCCTCCTGCAATAAAGGGACCTGCCTGCTGCTGGATGGCTGAAAGATTTCCTTTAGCAAAGGCATCGGCAGCTACCAGGCCGGAAAGTTTTGTCCCCTGCTCCAGCTTGATAAATTTTGAAATTTTGGAAAGATCGATCCTTCCTTTTACTGCGGCATCAACATACTGCGCTGTCTCTGGATTTTTGAACAGGAGCCTGAAATCAAATGGTTCATTATCCATTTCCAGGTGTCCTTTCTGGATATCAAGCACCAAATTATCATTCACACCATCTGGATTTTCAACCTTCATGGCCAGCTGGATGTTTTTTACCGGGCTCGGAAGATCGGGATACTGGAAGAATCCATCCTTTACTTCAAGGTTAATTAGGTAGGCTGGCATTTGTGCAGGAGAGTAACTGCCTTTCACAAATCCATTGAAGCTGGCACTGCCACCGGTTTTTAATTTTTCAAAATCAGTTTGGTATACCACTGGTACCAGGGAAAGGATATTTTTGAATTCATTGGATGGTGTGGTGAATTTGATATCCATATTATAACTGCTGTCATTCACCAGCTGGAAAAAACCTTCAGCTGATAGTTTCAGGTCATTGACCAGGATATCCTCGGTTTTGAAATCATATCGTCCATTCCCTGTATTAATGGTGATACTGGTACCGATAGTCGTTTTTGCTTTTGCCAGGTAAGGGATGCCTTCATATACGAAACTTGCTTCACGGGCAGCAGTAGTGGTAGCGAGGGTAAATATTTCAGCACCGATATCACCGCTTCCTTCGTGATCAAGACCGGCAATCTCCATTCTCATATCACTGCTTTCATCATTGTAAAGGAGATAACCATCACTGATCGAATATTTTTCTATGTTCAGTTTGAATGAACTGCTGCTGTCTTCTTCGGTGTTGACGTTAACAGTATCTTCTTTTGCAATTTCCCAATTGGCTTTTCCTTCTTTATTTACCAGTGCCTGGATCCGGGGCTGGTCCAGGTGAAATCCATACACCTTCATGTCTTCTGTATCAAAGAGGCTGAAAAGGTTGACGGAGGCATCTATGGAAGGAGCGGAGAGGAGGGTGTCTCCTGCAAAATCATTGAGGCCTGCAACATATAAATTTTCCAATCGCACAGATAACCTGGGGAAGCGCCTGAACAGGGAAATATCAACATCCGAGAAATCCACTTTTGCATTCAGGCTGCTGTTGATCTCTTTTTTAACGAAGGTGACAATTTTTCCTTTAAACAAATAGGGAACCAGGAAAGCGATCAGCAGGAGCGCGAGCAGGGTGATACCCGTGATCTTTAGTATTTTTTTCATAGTATTCAGCTTGGATTCGTATTCCGCACCGGCACGGAGCCGGGGCTGGGATTTACTGGTGTAAGATATAAACTGGAACCCGGATTATAAATAGACCACATGAATTAGGCGGTTCCAAATTTTCCTTTGCAGGGCCCCCAACCCAACCTATACTTCTCCTATTTCCCGGATTTTAGTTTGAACGCATTGTAATACCCCTAAGCTCTTATCTACTTTCTTTTCTCTGCGTAAGGGATACCAGCGAAAACACATTCCTGTCCAGGGTAAAAAACAAAAATCTAAGGGTTTTACCTAAGTAAAAAGATTGAACTATCCTGAACCTTTCAGCGTCAGGGTTGATTGCTGAATACTGCTATACTCATGGGTCCCACAATTATTTCCTTAGCGGGTTTTTTTGTAAATACGTCTTTAAACTTATTATTTTTTAGAAGAGGATGGTTAAATGTTACAGACTGGGTCCCCCGGTTGACGATCACGATCACCTGTTCTTTGCCGAGGCTGCGGCTAAAGGCATACAGTTTTTTAGAATCGTCTGTAGTAAGTGTGGTGTAATCCCCCAGCTTAATGGAAGGATAAATTTTGCGCAATCCTATGAATTTTTGATACCAGTTAAACAGGTCCTGGTTGAAACTGACTTCGTCAGGTGCATGTGTACTCTGGTCGGGATTGAAAGTTTCGGATTCATACCGGAGATCTTTCCATACCATGGGTTTGCGGCAGTCCGGATCATTGCTGCCCCACATGCCTGCTTCATCTCCATAATAGATCATGGGAGCTCCCTGGTAAAGAATTTGAAAAGCCGCAATCAGTTTTTGCTTTTGCAATTGTTCGGGTGTGGGCTTGCGGGCATTGTAATTTTTATTATTGCTTTTCTGGCTCCAGTTAAAATACTGTCCCCAGTCACCAAATTTTTTACCGTCAGGATTGGCCACCGCGCTTCCGATCCTTGTGGCATCATGACTGTTCATCAGGTTTTGCATATTGAATGCCACCCCTTTCCCAAAGGCTTCTCTTAACTCTTTCAGCCTTGCATCGAATTGTGTAACCGTTGAAGCCGTGCTGTCCTGCACAAAAAAATCATGAACAATAAAAGCGAAATTATAATTCATGGTTGCATCAAACTCATCACCGCTCAAATAGGGTCTTGTTTTGTCGATGGAGAAAACCAGTTCCGCCGTTAAATAAGCTTCCGGGTTAATGGATTTCACCCACTTTCTCCAGTCCTTCCAGAAAGCATGACCAACATCGTAAGCCACATCCAGCCGCCAGCCATCAATGCCATAGGCAGTTCCCTTATTCATGGGATTCATCCAGCGTTTGGTTGCATCGAATATGTATTGTTTGGGACCCGCTACTATCCCGGTACTGTCTTCCCTGAATTCCGGAAGTGTTTTCACACCAAACCATCCTTTGTATTTGAATTCGGTTCCTTTAGTGCTGTCTCTCCAGCTTTCGATGATAAACCAGTCTTTGAAAGAAGAGTTCTGCTGATTCTTTAAAACATCTTCAAAAGCAAAATTCCTGACGCCTACATGGTTGAACACACCATCGAAAATGATATACATTTTTCGTTTGTGTACTTCTTCAATCAATTTTAATGCTAGCAGGTCTGCTTTGGTCCACACCCAGGTCTGCGGGTTCAGGGGATCTTCTTTCTCCATCATCAATTTATCACCTTCAGGATCCGGACCGAATGTAGGATCAATGTGATGATAACAGAACGCATCATATTTATGAGAGGAG
>CBDUBK010000404.1:0-3221 GCA_965365375.1 uncultured bacterium
GAAAATTGTGGTGGTGAACCGTTATAAGGACGCTCCTGTGAGCAAGGCCTTCATCAAAAATTTTGGTTTTACCTCAGGTGCTATCGCTTCTTCAGTGGCACATGATTCACACAATATTGTAGCTGTAGGTGTGGATGACGAATCCATTTGCCGCGCGGTGAACCTGGTGATCAAAGCCCAGGGTGGCGTGAGCCTGGTAGCTGGTGAAAAAGAAATGCTGCTGGCGTTGCCGGTTGCGGGATTAATGAGTGCTGATGACGGTTATGAAGTTGCCAGGCAGTATGCAGCGATCGACCAGGCAGCAAGAGCACTGGGTTCAAAACTTTCAGCGCCCTATATGAGTTTATCCTTCATGGCCCTTCTTGTAATCCCTCATCTCAAGCTAAGTGACCTGGGATTATTTGATGGTGATGCGTTCAGGATCATTCAGGCTTCCTGACCATTCCATAATGCACCACCAATAGAATTCCGGCTTGCTCCTGTAACGGTTGACAGCACATTGTATTCCTGTCTCCATCGCAAAACACCTATGAGCGCCATAACCAGTGCTTCCTTGTATTGAACGGTTGTTTGATCAGGCACCACCACTTCTATTCCTGATGGTTTCAATACTTCAGAGAGTCTTTCTATTAAAAAATTATTGAAGGCTCCGCCACCTGTCACCATCATTTTGGATGCATCACCAGCTGCGGTATGCGTTTGAGTTACTGACCTTTCAATTTGCTGAACGATATGTTCCACGTAAGTTCTCAATTCATCATTATGGGTGAGGCCAAAGGAACGTACGAGCGGGTACACTTCATCCGTGCCGAAACTGTTGGCCAGTGATTTGGGATAAGGCTGGTTATAATATGGCAGCTGGTTCAGTTGCATCAGCAGGCCCGCGTGCACCTGTCCCATGGCAGCCATCTGTCCCCCTGCATCATAAGATTTATTGACTCTTTGCGCAACCAGGTTCAATACCCTGTTGGCAGGGCAAACATCAAAAGCGGTATAACCCTCGTTCCTGTTGAATGAAATATTGGCAATACCTCCGAGGTTGAGGAAGGATGAATACTCCTTCCATAATAATTTTTCCCCGATCGGAACGATGGGTGCGCCCTGCCCGCCAAATGCCACATCAAGTGCACGGAGATCACTAACAACCGGCAATCCTGTTACCGCTGCGATTGCGGATCCATCCCCGAGTTGAGCGGTCATTTTTTGCGCGGGCATGTGAAAGCTGGTATGCCCGTGCGAAGCAATGAGGGCTACTTTATAATGCAGTCCATATTGCTCGATGAATTTGTTTACCTGCCCGCCCAGGTAATGACCATATGCAGCATGCAGCAACTGGTACTCCCTTGCACTGAGATGGATGGCTCCTTCGAGTTTTGAAGACCATTCCTCATCATAAGGATAACAGTCCGCGGCCTGCACCTGGAAACTCCAGTTTCCTGACTGCTCTTCCAGTTCTGCAAAAACAATATCCAGTCCATCGAGCGAACTCCCGCTCATTAATCCGATCACGCGGTAAATCATGTGGGCAAAGGTAAGCGTGTATGGTCCATGGTCCATAGTCCATGGTCTCGCCCTATCTTTGTTTTCATGGTAATCAATCTAAGCAAGGAACATTCGCTTGTAAGTAATTGGGTAGCGGAACTCAGGGATATCAATGTGCAAGGAGACCGGATGCGTTTCCGCCGCAATCTTGAACGCATCGGTGAGATAGCGGCCTTTGAAATCAGCAAACGACTGCCCTATGCCCAGAAAGAGATCCAGACCCCCATGGGTTTTGCCATGTGTGAAGTGCTGGAAGAGCAGCCCATCCTGACCACCATATTAAGGGCAGGACTTGCCATGCACAATGGCCTGCTGAATTATTTTGACAAGGCCGATAATGCCTTTGTTTCCGCATACAGGAAACACAACCAGGATGGCAGCTTCGAGATCGCCCTGGAATACCTTTCCTGTCCTGATATTGACAACCGCATCCTCATCATCTCCGATCCCATGCTGGCAACAGGAGCTTCCCTGGTCAAGACCATCCAGTACCTCAAAGAAGAAGGAAGTCCCAAATCATTTCATATTGTAACCGCAATTGCCTGCACCATCGGCATTGAGCTCGTACGCCGGGAAGTACCGGAAGCCATTATCTGGTGCGGGGCTATTGATGATGAACTTACGGCCAAGGGATATATTGTTCCGGGACTGGGAGATGCGGGGGACCTGGCGTATGGGGCGAAAATTCAGTCTTGAGAAGGCTATTGGCTTTTGGCCTTTAGCCATTGGCTTTGGCTACCAGCTTTTTACGCTGTTCGCTCAGGCTACTGACTATGGACTTCCGACTATCGACTTTTCACCAAACTGTTCCTGAAATTCTTCTTTGCTATTCCATCCCAAATCCGTAATTTCCACATCTAACTGTCGTGAGAATGAGAAAGCTTATCTGCACCGTATTCATCCTGTCGGCCGCCCTGCTGGGCCAGGCACAGGATCCGAATTTTTCCCAGTTTTTTGTATCACCACTTACATTGAATCCTGCCTTAACAGGAAAATTTGACGGTGTAGTTCGGGTTGCCGGGAATTACCGCAGCCAGTGGCCTACCATCTACAATGCATATGTAACCTATACCGCTTCAGTTGATGGAAATATCCTGAAGAACAGGATACCTGAGAATGACCAGTTTGGAGTAGGCATTCTTGGTTTTTCTGATAAAAGCGGGCAAGGCGGGGCTTTGCAGAATAATTTTATTTCACTTTCCACTGCTTATCATAAGGCGCTTGATGAAAACGGCTACCACCAGTTAGGTTTAGGATTCCAGGGAACTTATGCAAGCAAATTACTCGACATCAATAAAGTGGTTTTTGAAGACCAGTTAACTGCAAATGGTTTTACCGGTATTACCAGCGAGATCTTTGACCAGTCTGAGATCAACATTTCCTATTTTGATATGAACCTTGGACTGTTCTATAACGGAACGACCAATGGTGATAATAATTTTTACCTCGGTGCTTCCATGTACCATGTAGGCCGTCCGAAAGAATCTTTCCAGGGGGGTAATTACATCCTTGATCCAAGGGTTACGATCCAGGCGGGGGGTATGTTGCCGCTGGGGGAATACAATGGTATTCATTTCAGCGCCATGCACAGCCGCCAGGCCAATGCTGTGAATACGCAGATCGGCGGTGCTTATATGTGGAACCTGAATGGTGATGTTTCTTATAATTCCACCAATCTT
>CBDUBK010000405.1:0-3220 GCA_965365375.1 uncultured bacterium
AAAAATTAAAAACTTCACTTTCCATACACTTCATTAAAAAAATAATTTACCCTGCTCTCCGGGACGCTGGAATTTTGTCCCATCCAATTCCCAGCGGTCTTCTGTCAGTCCATACAGCTTTCCATATTTTTTATATTGCTGCGAAACCATCTGCGCTATATTGCCTTCGCCACGCATACGGACACCCCACCGGCTGTCGTTCACCTTCCCGTTATGGCTGTCTTCAATCATATGCCATACTTTATCAGCACGGTCGGGGAAGTTTTTATACAACCAGTCATGAAACAATAATTTAATCGCACCATTCAGCCTGATAAAAGTGTAGGCAGTAAAAACAGCACCGGCGTTCTTGGCTGCCAACATGATCTTTTGCATTTCATGTTCATTCAACCCGGGTATCATAGGTCCCAGCATCACCCCCATGCGAACTCCCGCCTTGCTTAATTCTTCAATCACTCTTAACCGCTGTTTACCGGTAGTAGTCCTGGGCTCCATTGCCCTCCTGATATCTTCATCAAAAGAAGTAATGGATACCATTGCAGAGAGGATATTCTTCTTTGCCATTTCCTCCAATACATCCTTATCCCTGAGGATCCACGCGTTTTTCGTAAGGATGCCAACCGGCTGGTTGAATTCATTGCATACTTCAAGAAGTTTCCTGGTGAGCCTGAATTTTTGTTCCGCAGGCTGGTAACAATCCGTATTCCCGCTCAGCATGATGGGCACAGGATCCCATTTTGGATTCATCAAAAATTTGCGTAAGAGCTCGGGCGCATTTTTTTTGACGAGGATCTTGGTTTCAAAATCAAGGCCTGCGCTGTAACCCCAGTATTCAAATGAGTTGCGCGCATAACAATAGATACAACCGTGTTCGCAGCCCTGGTAAGGGTTCATGCTATACATGAGACTCAGGTCCGGACTATCAACTTTATTGACAATGGTCTTTGGAAAAACTTCCAGGTATTGTGTCTGCACATCAGGCTCGATCCATTCATCAATACCTTCAATATGTTCCCTGGTATTCTCGTTTTTGAGAAATTTATTTTTTGTATTGATCTGTGCACCCCTTCCTTTTTTATAGGTATCCAGCTCATTTGGCATCTCTTCCATACATCACAGCGATTAAGAAACCAGGGCAAATCATTACCCGGATATTTATAAATCAAAACCATAAAATTGTAACAACCAATACCTAAAAAAGGGGTTGTGGCTGTCCACCCATCAAAGGCGGACTTGAAGAAAAAAGACTCCCCTGGCGGGTGACCACCGGCAGGTTTTGAAAAGCAAACCGCCCTGCCACCTGGAAAGCAGATTTTTCTCCTGCCTTTCGTTTTAATAACAACAGGTGATCTGCTATAAACCTGCCTGTAAACTGCCGGTGCGAAAATTCCAGCCAGCCCTGTTCATACTGCCAGGGTTTTAGTTTGCGGGCAATAGCAATATGCGGCTCTTCCATAAAATGAGGCTTGTTTTCATTACCAAGCCTGAATAAACGCTGGGCGGTTTTTAATTCCTTCACCAGGTTTTGAACTGGAAGCCGGGAAGTAACATTGATATAAATGGTATGAGAAGGAAAACTTCCATAATCTTTTAATTCAATCTTGAAAGGAGCCACACCCATAGAGACCAGCTGAAGTCTTTGAAGAATTTTTTCTTCCATCATTTCAAGGCCCAGGAAACTGACAAGGGCAATATGGGGTTTTAAATACCGGGCAGCAGGATGTTTGTAGGCTTCCGCAAAACCTTCCTTCACCTTCAGGATCTTCTGCCAGAGGTCATCCTGTGGCTTAATAACCACGAGGTATTCATTGATGCGGTATCCGGGCATTGGAAAATTTACAGGTTCCATAGCTAAGGAGATTTAATAGGTTAAAAATACTAAATTTTTTAGCATTTTGCTAATTTCAACCTCCTTTGTGCATAAATATTTATTTGCCCTTGATGAGGCGGGAATGAGGCATATAGCGGGATTGTGAATGGGAAAGTATCTGCAGGAGGCTAGCAATTTTCTGTACTCCAATCTTTTCAGCCCATTCAAAAGGGCCATAAGGATAGTTCGTACCGAGTTTCATAGCTATGTCAATCTCCTCTCTAGTACTCACTTCTTCATCAAGGGCGGTGAAAGCCTCATTGATGATGGAACTGATAACTCTTGGAGTGATAAAACCTGGTACATCCGGAACCCAGGTGATGGATTTATTAAAAAAAGCAAGAAGTTTTTCCGCTTCTGTTTTGGAAATTTCGTTATCACCTGAAGCCTCAATGATGGAACTTCCGAGAAAACTGTTCCATCCATTGATCCTTACGAAATCCTTGCTGGTTTCCGAAAGCGTGTATTCCACGCTATTGATCATGACAAGTTCAGCACCGGAATGTTGGAGCGTTTTGATCCGCTCTTCGTTGAAAGTAAATAACAGGTCCACCAGCACACCAGGTGAATCTGGCAGGGAGTGAATTTCATCCAGCCAGCTGATATCTACTTCTTCCCGGCTTCCATGGCTGAGCCATTCTTTTTTTAATTCTTCGTTGGAAATTATTGTCACCTGCATGCGCGAAATACCATAATAATTCCGAATTGCACAAAACAGGGCTTTGATGATTTTTTTTAAGCGAATTCAAATGAAAACAGGTTAATTCGTGTTATGGAAAAGAAAATCATCAATACCGGCAATGCGCCTGCACCTATCGGGCCCTATAACCAGGGTGTAATGGTCAATGGTACACTCTATATTTCAGGACAGATCTGTATTGATCCTTCCACCGGGAATTTAAAGAACAAGGATATCCAGGAAGAAACGCACCAGGTGATGCAAAACCTGAAAAATATTCTCCAGGAGGCAGGGATGAATTTCAACCATGTAGCTAAGACAACCATCTTCATTACCGATATGCACCAGTTTGGAGAAATCAATGAAGTGTATGGAAAATATTTCGATTCTAATTTTCCTGCAAGGGAAACGGTCCAGGTATCGGCCCTGCCAAAATTTGTCAATATTGAGATCAGTATGATTGCGGTGAAAGGGGAGGGAAGCCATTAGCAAGCCATTGGCTATTGGCTTTTTGACATCGTAGGTTTCACAGTAAATACTTAACCATGCGCAGGATCCCGGTCTTTATTTTTTTCCTGTTATTTTTTTTCCATGGAAGCAGCCAGGTACGCACTCCTGACAAGATCTATGGTGAATTGTTTACTGATGTGCAGATAGCCCGCATTTTCCCC
>CBDUBK010000406.1:0-3209 GCA_965365375.1 uncultured bacterium
CTCGTTGCGGAGAGAATCCTTCATCACATCATCATCCGTATCATCACTGCCTTCCAAAAGGTCACCCATGGCTACATCCTCTGCTTCGTGCACAGGTGCATCCAGTGAAGTGTGACGGGTATTGCTCTGGAAAATATTGTTGATCTCAGTCTCGCTCATTTCCAGGATATCTGCCAGTTCTTCGGTACTTGGCTCCCTTTCATGTTCCTGTTCGAAAGCCATGTAAGCCTTATTGGCTTTATTGTAAGTTCCGATCTTGTTCTGGGGCAGACGTACCAGGCGACCCTGTTCAGCCAGGGCCTGGAGAATGGACTGGCGAATCCACCACACTGCATATGAAATGAATTTAAAACCTTTTGTTTCGTCAAAACGCTGGGCAGCCTTGATCAGACCGAGATTGCCTTCGTTGATAAGATCACTGAGGGAAAGACCCTGGTGCTGGTATTGCTTAGCCACCGATACTACGAAACGGAGGTTAGCCTGCACCAGTTTGTCAAGCGCCCGCTGATCACCCATCTTGATTCTCTGTGCCAATGTCGTTTCTTCTTCGGGAGTGATCATAGGGATCTTAGAGATCTCCTGGAGGTATTTCTCAACTGCCTGAGAATCCCTGTTCGTGATCTGGGTAGCAATTTTTAGCTGCCTCATAATAAAAATTCCTTGTTGTTAAGGTGAATAAATAAACTGACAATTGATTTTCACAGAAAGTTGCAAAAGGATAGTTAAACCGTTCCGGACTGTCTGCAAAAATAATTCGTAATCGCTGAATCTCATAGCGAATCAGGTCAAATTATTATCTACAAAAACTATACTACGATTAAATCCGCTGTAATACTGACTGGTTAAGGTTTTCAAAAGCTTTTCATAGTGACATAGCGGGACTTATTCACAACAATTACGGCTTGGCCCGATATTTTTGTCTTATAAAAATCCATAATACCACACCAGTTATCATCAGTCCGAATGAGATAACCTCCGCCTGTGTCGGCTGAAATGGAAGGGAAGCGATTTTATTATTGACCCTGATCTTTTCAACCAGGAATCTTTCGAGTCCATTAAGCACCAGGTAGAGACAAAACAGTGATCCTGCGGGTTTAAGACGGTCTCGCAGACCCCACAAAACAAAAAACAGGATGGTACAGCCAATGATCTCGTACAATGGTGTAGGAAATACGGGTACGGGTAATTGCTTACAGTATTTTTCATTACAGCCTGCTATCTGCACGCCTACTTCGTTCACATTATGCGGGTAATTGTAAGCAAAGAACCAATCCGGTAAAAAACCCAGGGCTCCCGGTTCAAACCGGGTATTGTGCAAATCAGGATACTGTGTGAAGAATTCTCCATTAGCCTGAACTGTTTTCTGGAAAACTCCTGTGTCAGCCTTTACAATTTCGTTGGTAACGGGATCCACCTGGTAAGCCGTATTGTAGATTCCCCAGTCACCATCACCCGCAACCTGGCAGCCTATGCGGCCGATAGCATATGCGATCATCAGCGAAGGAGCAATGGCATCCGCGAGGTACCTGACCCCGATCTTGTGCTTCCTTGCATAAATTATGATTGCGATAGTAGCGCAGATCAGTCCTCCGTAAAAGGTCAACCCGCCCCCGGAAAATATATGGGCGGCAGGATTTTTAAGAAAATCACTCCAGTTTTCAAATATGTCAAACAGCTTGGCTCCTACCAGCCCTAATACCAGAGCAAGGATCGTGATCTCACCCACCCTGTCATGGGGCCAGATGCGAACAATTCTTTCTTCAGGTTTTTTGAGCTGGGTCTTTCTTTTTTCCCACCATTTAAGCCCGGCAAATAAGGCACCCAGGAGCAAACCGGCCGGCCAGTTACCCATACCTGAAAAAATATAAGCCTGAGGATCCTGGGTATGTTCGGAACTCAGGAAGAACAATGCTACGATCTTATAACCCAAAATGAAACCCAGGATGAAATTCAGTGCCAGCTCACCAAAACCTGCCGGCTCACCAACCGTGATCTTCATCTCAGAGGGATGAAACAATCCCTGCCCGCTTTTCCTGCGCAGCTCCCGGGCCAGCAACGCCGCTGCAACCAGAAAAGCTATGGCTACAAAAAATCCAAATGAATTAATGAAGCGCAATGCAGGAATATTGACATTGAAAGCCTCCCTGAAAAAATAATAAAGGTTAGGATACATAAGCAGGTGAAATGAAGAGCAATGTTAGGTTAAATCGTTGAGAATTGAAGTATGTGCCGTAGAGGCGGGAATGATAAAAAAAGCTGCCCTTGCAGACAGCTTCTATCATTTATTACCCGTACAATTAATTACAGTAAGCATCAAAGGCCGCGATGAGGTTCTGCGCGATCATTTGAGCTGATCTTCCTTCAATCTGGTGTCTTTCTATAAAATGAACAAGTTGTCCATCCTTAAAAAGCGCGATGGCGGGGGATGAAGGAGGATAAGGCATCAGGTGTTCACGAAGGGTCTGAACCGCTTCTGTATCAAAACCTGCAAAGCTTGTGGTTAGATGGTCAGGTTTTTTGGGAGCATTCATCACAGCCATCAAAACGCCTGGACGTGCAGTACCAGCCGAGCAACCACATACTGAATTGATCACTACGAGAGTTGTACCTTCTTTTTTAATCTGTGATTCCACTTCCTGGCGATTCAATAATTCCGTGAACCCATTCTCCACCAATTCTTCCTTCATGGGTTGTACTATTTCTTCTGGATACATATGTAAAGTTTTGCCGCAAAGTTACACAACAAAAATTGACGAAACTTCAGCCGGAAATTACAAAATGTCATTTCAAAGTCAGCCGGAATGCAGCATTGGCAGCAATTCCCGCTGTTTTTCCTGTTGGTATGTGCTTTGAACCCTCTTCTTCAAACAATCAAAAATTTAAAGATTATGACATACGTTAAGTTCAACCAAAAACAGCCTAAAAGCTTTAACAATTTAATGGACGACTTTTTTACAACCATGCCGTCTATTATACGAGAGGAACTGGTAAACCAGAAACATGAAGTACCCGTAAATATCAGGGAAACAGAAACAGATTACCAGCTGGACCTTGTAGCACCGGGCATGAACAAGGAAGATTTTAAGGTAGACCTGGATAACAATATCTTAACAATCTCCGCTGAAGTAAAGGAAGAAAATAAAGACCTGAAATACGTGCGCAGGGAACACAGGTTCCGTAACATCAAACGCTCTTTTACACTTGATGAA
>CBDUBK010000407.1:0-3207 GCA_965365375.1 uncultured bacterium
GCCCTCAGTCCACCTTCACCAGGTAATAATTCTTCTTCCCCTTCTGCACCAGCAGGTATTGGTCATGCAGCAGGCTGGATACAGTGATGGTATCATTCATGCCGATCTTATTACGGTTCACACTTACGCCGCCATTCTGGATCATCTTCCTGGCTTCACCCTTACTTGGAAATATGGAAGTATCTGCCAGGAAACTTACAGGGTCCACGCCAGCTGATAACCTTGATTTTTCATAAGGCACATGCACTATGCCTTCCATGTCTTCCAGATCTTCAAGGCTTAAAGATTCCGCAGGCGCATTTTGCCTGGTAAATAATTTTTCAGTCGTATCGATGGCTTTCTGGTATTCTTCTTTTCCATGAACGAAAATGGTAAGTTCTTCCGCCAGTCTTTTTTGCAATATCCTTTGCGAAGCATCTTTACGATGCGCTTCTACCAGGTTGCTGATTTCGAACTGGTCAAGGAAGGTGAAGATTTTGATCCATTTCTCCGCATCAGCATCAGATGCATTCAGCCAGAACTGGTAAAACTGGAAAGGAGAAGTGCGTGCGGCATCCAGCCAAACATTTCCTGTTTCAGTTTTACCGAATTTTCCTCCATCCGATTTGGTCAGCAAGGGACAGGTAAATGCAAAGGCTTCACCTCCTGCTTTCCTCCGGATCAGTTCTGTGCCGGTTGTGATGTTACCCCACTGGTCACTGCCGCCCATTTGCAGTTTACAGTTCTTATGCTTGTAGAGCCAGTAAAAATCATAACCCTGGATCAGCTGGTAAGTAAATTCGGTGAAGCTGATGCCGGTATCGCCCTCAATTCTTTTGCGCACACTGTCCTTGCTCATCATGTAATTCACAGTAAGGTGTTTGCCCACATCACGGATAAAATCCAGGAAACTGAAATCTTTGAACCAGTCAAAATTGTTAACCAGTTCCGCGGAAGTAGGTCCTCCTGAATTGAAATCAAGGAAACGGCCCAGCTGTTTCCTGATGCCTTCAATATTTTTCTGAAGGGTTGCTTCATCCAGCATCACCCTTTCCGCGCTTTTAAAGCTTGGATCACCCACCATGCCGGTGGCACCACCAACCAGGGCATAGGGTTTATGCCCAGCTTTCTGAAAATGAACAAGAAGCAGGATCGGAACCAGGCTGCCGATATGCAGGGAGTCGGCCGTTGGATCAAATCCCACATATCCTGAAGTACATTCTTTAAGTAATTGTTCTTCAGTGCCTGGCATCATATCCTGGATCAGACCGCGCCACCTGAGTTCGGCTATAAGGTTCATAATATCAACTTTTAAGGCTGCAAATGTAAGCTATGGATGCAGGATTTGAAGGCTAACTCCCTCGTTTCCAAGGGCTAAATTTATATTACCAGGATTATGAATTTGATCCTGAATGATATACATTTGTATTTACAGCCAAAACCTCTGAAAAACAAAATTAATCCATTGCTTATCCGAAAATTGACGAAATGAAAATCAACCCCCTGGCGCTTGTTATGGCAGCCCTTGCCATTTCATCAGGTGCTTCAGCCCAGTTCAGGAAATATTCCAATGAATTTTTAAATATAGGAGCAGGTGCAAGAGGTCTTGCCATGGGTAGTGCGCAGGTAGCATCGGTTAAGGATGGAACGGCAGGTTACTGGAACCCGGCAGGACTTACAGGTGTTCAGAATTACGCAAATGCCAACCTGATGCACGCCGAATATTTCGCGGGCATTGGTAAATACGATTATGCGAGTGTTGCCATTCCTATCAACAATAACAAAAGAACCATCGCAGTAACAGGACTTCGTTTTGCTGTGGATGATATCATGAACACGCTTTTCCTTGTAGAGCCGGATGGATCCATCAACTACAATAACATCCAGGCATTTTCTTCAGCTGACTATGGCTTTTTATTCTCTTTCGCGCAAAAGCTGAAAGAGACCACCAATAAGAATATCAATTTTGGGTTGAACGCTAAGGTGATCCACCGCAGTGTAGGCCGTTTTGCCAAGGCCTGGGGTTTCGGACTGGATGCGGGTTTGCAGATCAAGGCCAATAAATGGCAGTTTGGTTTTGCAGGCCGTGACATCACATCCACCTTCAATGCCTGGACCTTCAATTTTACTGAAAAAGAAAAAGAAGCACTTTATCTCACCAATAACGAAATCCCTGTAAAGTCAACGGAGTTAACGGCACCAAGGCTTGTGATGGGTGTGGCCCGTGATTTCAGGCTTGGAAAAAAAGCCAGCCTGCTGGCAGAGGCCAATTTTGACCTCACTTTTGACGGCCAGAGAAATACGCTGGTAAGCGCTGACCCCATCAGCATCGATCCAAAACTTGGTGTTGAAGTGAATGTGAATGATGTATTCTTCCTGAGAGGAGGGATCAATAATTTCCAGCGTGCTCTTGCCGATGGTGATACACTGAACCAGAAAAAAGTATGGATCTACCAGCCTAGCGCCGGTGCCGGTTTCAGGATCCAGAATGTGCGCATAGATTATGCTTTCACCAATCTTGCCAACCAGTCAAACCCCCTGTTTACCCACGTGTTTTCGCTCCAGTTTGATATGGTGAATGATAAAAACAAAAAGAAAAAATAATCCGTACCAATAAACTCCAGTTTCATGAAAAATTTTCTGTTTGGCTTATTGCTCACATTTGGCCTGGTTGCCCAGGCCCAGGTGTACAATAACGAATGGATTGACTATTCCAAAACCTATTATAAGTTTAAAGTAGGGAAGAATGGCCTGTTCCGCATTCCGCAGAATGTGCTCGCAAATGCCGGCCTTGGAAGTACACCTGCCGAACATTTCCAGTTATGGCGCAATGGCCACCAGGTTCCTATCTATACATCCATTCCTTCAGGACAGTTCGGTGCTTCCGATTTTATCGAATTCTGGGGCAGGCTGAATGATGGCAAAACAGACAGGGAATTATACCGCCAGCCCGATTACCAGTTGAATGATAAATGGAGCCTTGAAACCGATACTTCAGTTTATTACCTGACCGTGCATACAGATGTTGGTGAAAACCTGCGCCTGCAGGCCACCAGCAATGATGTGGCATCAAATACCTTACCTGCTGAACCTTATTTTATGCATAAGGCCGGCAACTATTTCAGGCACCGTGTGATCAGGGATACGCTTATCAATGGAATACTGGTCAATGATACCTTGCTCAACCAGCCGCAAATGGCGGCGCCCCGCCCCAATAAAGATGTTTAT
>CBDUBK010000408.1:0-3192 GCA_965365375.1 uncultured bacterium
GTTTGAATGAAAGCAGGAAGTGTTTTTCCGGAAATTACAGAACTATAATCACGGTCTACCTCGAAACCTAATGGTTCTAACTTTTTGAAAAAATCCTCAGTGGTGCAACCGCCGATTTTAGCGGCTGCTGAGATGGTGGTCCGACCGGCCATTAATTTTCTGAGGATAGGATTTTTTAGTTTTTCAAATTTTTTATTGATGGAGATAATTGTTTCCAAAGCCTGGGGATGATGCTTTAGTATGCTTGAAATTTTGGTATGATGGTTAATGGTCATGATTTTTTTAACCGCCAAGGACGCAAAGGACGCTAAGGTCACGCAAAGCTTTTTCAACTTTCCTTTGCATTTCACCAGCAGTAGCTTTAGCGAAGGCTGGTCCTTCTTTCTTGGCGGTTTTTAATTTATCCTCTTAATTCCTTATCTAACTTCAGCGCTTTCGGGAAAAGGAGGTTGTTCTCTAAATGTATGTGCTGGTGCAGGTCCTCATCAAGCTCTTTCAGTTTTTTATAAAGGAACTGGTAGCTGTTGCAGGCATCCGCAGGAGCTGTATAATTATTGGTAAGTTTTTGAATCTCATCCAGGATCCCACCGGCTGCCTCATGATCTGCTTCCATGATATGGATTGGATCAGCAATCGCCACTTTGGTTTGAAGCTCCGCACGGTTGCCACTGCGTTTGGCCTGCACCAATGCTTTGATGTAAGGAAATACCACTTCTTCTTCAGCTTTGAAATGTTCATTCAGTTCCTGTACAAGATGGGAGAATAAAACATACAATGGTTTCAGTTCACCATGGGTGTTTCCATGATGGTCGGTTACCTTGGTGATCAGGCCCTGGAGCGTTGGCAGTTCATTATAATAATAAATATGGTGCTGGTTGTAAATATAATCAGCCAGGAAATCTGCTTCCCACCTGTTATAATCATTGACAGTGGAGGAACTTACTGTTGGATTTTCCAGCTCTGCCTCAACAAGAGAAATATCCAGGCCTTTTTCATCACAGACCTGCTTCAGGGATTTTTTTCCACCACAGCAAAAATCAATGCCGTATTTTTTGAATACTTCAGCCTTGCGCATATCACTGGCCGCGATCTGCCCGATGGTTTCTTTCGAATCTTCATTTTTCCTGATCTCCACGCGCCACCACTGCGGACCCTGTTCAATGTAAGACCAGGAGAATATATTACCCCTCTCTCCCAAAAGCTGGTAATAAAGAGGTTTGGGATCATGGTCGTTCAGGATCTGGAAGGCCTGCCCGCCGGCGAGAGCATCAAAATGTCTGAAGATGGTTGGATGTTTAAAACGGGGTTCAATCAAAGTAACATTCAAAACAAAAATATCTGTATTGGCTTCAGCTTTTGTAGAATTGAAAGGTTGTACTCCGACGGACGGGGTGCCGGTCTTTTTGATCTCGACCTTCCAGACTTCGGGACCGTTCTCTATTTTTTTCCATTCGAAAATTTCTCCCTTCTCCGCCTTCATTTCATAATAAAGGGGAATGGGATCATGATCATTGATGAGAAGGAATGCTTCACCATTATTGAGGTCATCAAATTTTTTAAGAATGGTGGGATGCTTGAGTGCGGGTTTAAGATCGGGAACAAATAGACTATCCATGATGTATTGAGGTTTAGGCAATAAAAGTATTGCAATACTTTTATTAAAAACCTGAGTTTAGTCAGGTTGATATTACATCACCAGCATACCGGCAGCCCACTTCAAACCTACTTCGGCTTTTTGAAGCCTGGCCCTGAGTTCCTGCAGCTTTTGCTCCGTCTCGATCCTTTTTTGTTCCCTGGCATTGAGCAGGAACAAAGTACTTTCACCATTATCAAATTTTATTTCTTCGCCACGTTGCAGTGCTGTAACATTTGCCAGGAGTTGTTCCTGTAAACGAAGCTGTTTCTGCACCTGCATGTTTTCCTGGTAAAACTGCCTCACCTTATTCAAGACCTGCAGTTCTTTGTTTTTCTGGTCCAGGATGGTTCTTTCGATCCTGAGCTTAGATTTCAGGTACTCCCCTCTTGCTTCCGACAACCTGAGGGGAATGGACAAATCAATACCATACCGGTAATTATTTCGAAACCAGGGACCTTCTATCGTTTTTCCCAGATCATAACCCGACTGGTTGTACCTGATCTTCAGATCCGGAAGCAAGGACTGGAAAGCAAATCTTTTATCTATCTGCAAATTCCTCAACCTGAAATCATACTGCACCACTTCAGGATGAATTTCTGCAAAACGCAAAACCTCATCCAGTTCTAAAGAAGCCCTGTGCTCTTCCTCTGCAGGAATGACATCTTCGGGAAGTTCAGCCTGTGCACCTTCCCTGGTCCATAAAAACGCTGCCAGATCCAGCCGCGCCCTGTAAAGATCCTGCACCACTTCTGCACGCCTGATCTCGAATGATTGCACCTGGGTAAAGGCTTCAATGGTATCAATTGCCGGCCGTTCGCCCAGTGAAAACGCTGTTTTCACCAACTCAAATCTTTTCAGTGCATTTTGAAGTGCACTATTCACGACCTGGAGCACATAATACTTCTGCCACCAATCCCAATAGGTGTACAGGCCGTCTTTCAATAAATCATTGAGTACGATTCGTTGCTCCACTTCAGATAGCAACTTCATATTCTTCGCCTGGAATAATGCTGCCCTTCTTTTGTCAATCAACAGGTTTTGCAGAGGCTGAACGGAAATCCCCAGATACATGATGGAACCACTGGTCTTTTCAGGATTCAGCCTCGCCCCTGAAATGTTTTCCTGACCGGCATACAGCTCAATACCATACCAGGTGGGAATGCTGAATTCATTGTTCCTGTAATCATAATATTCCGTTCCTCCAAATACCTTGCGGGTGGCTTCCCCGGTGTATAAAGGATCAAATCCTCCGCGTGTTGAAAGAATCGATGCCTCCGCGATTTTTACATCAATGTTTGCCTGTTGTGCAACAGGATGAAATTTTGTAATAACAGCCAGCAAATCCTTTTCAGTAAAATACTTCTGCTGCGCTGCAGCATCAAAACAAACCGCCAGTAAAAAAATCAGTATAATCCGTTTCACTTGTTCTCTTTGGTATTAGTTGTTTGATAATAATCAGGCGGGAAAGAATTGATATTCCGCCATAATTCATACCACACCGGCACATTTTTTAATAAAGCAATACCATTGGTGCCTGTACCCATTCTCAACTCCCT
>CBDUBK010000409.1:0-3182 GCA_965365375.1 uncultured bacterium
GTTTGGCTTTGTCGTAGCTGATGGCGCCTGTGAAACCATAATGCACGGTTTCATCGCCGGTATCGTTCAGCAGTTTTTTGTAGATAGAGTCGGTGACTTTGGCTTTGGTGGCACTGTCAGCATCGGGAAAGTTAGCTTTTACCAGTCTTTCGGTGTTAGCCATCTGAGTTTTCTCATGGCTGCGGACTACCCAGGTAAAGGATAATTCATAGATCGAATAAAGGATCAGCAGAATGGTAAAAAAGCGAACCAGGCCTTTCAATTGCATACACGGTTTTTTTAAGAGTGGGCAAAGATAGTTTTTTCGCCTTAAATCCGGCCTTTAATTATAAGCGGTTTGAACGGCTGAAAAGGCCTGTTCATGGGGATTTAGGGATATTTTAAAGAAAAGGCTGGAAAAGGCAAAAGTCAAAAGGTAAAATTCAAAAGGGTTTCACACAAAGCCGCAAAGAAATGAAAACACAAGGTCAATACCTGATGAATTAAAATTATATACGATCGCAAACAGGTCCGACCGGTTTTTCCCGACCTCTAAATTGAGCGTTAATCCTTTCTTACTAATCCAAAAATCCATAAATCCAGGTTCAGACCTGGCGGTTCAAATTGTTCAGACTTTAAACTCCTATTTTTGAAAACCAAACCAACAATAATGTTATCATCCATTCTAGATCGTTTTAATGAACCGGAGACCCTCAAGATGGCAAGACTGGGCAGGGAGTTAAGAGCAAAAGGATTTGATATCGTAGACCTCAGCCTCGGCGAACCTGATTTCGACACTCCACAGCACATCAAGGAAGCCGCCAAACAAGCGATCGATGAGAACTGGAGCCATTATACACCCGTAGCAGGCTACCTTGACCTACGCCAGGCCGTCTGCGAAAAATTCAAAAGAGATAACGGGCTTGAATACGGACCGGAAAATATCGTGGTATCAACAGGTGCCAAACAAAGCCTGGCCAATGCCATCCTTGCCATTGTTGACAAAGGCGACGAAGTGCTGATCCCCACACCGTTCTGGGTGACCTATGCTGCCCTTGTGCAACTGGCTCTGGGCGAAGTGAAACTCATGCCCACAACCCTTGAACAGGAGTATAAGATCACCCCTGCCCAACTCGAAGCTGCCATTACTCCCAAGACCAGGCTCTTTATATTTTCCTCACCCTGTAATCCCAGCGGGGCTGTTTATTCCAGGAAGGAACTGGAAGGACTGGCAGCCGTATTCAACAAAAATCCCCAGGTGACTGTTATCTCCGATGAGATCTATGAATACATCAATTATGTGGGAGCCCATGAAAGTATCGCCCGTATCGAAGGCATGAAAGAAAGAACGATCGTGATCAATGGCCTGAGTAAGGGTTTTGCCATGACGGGCTGGAGACTGGGATACCTGGCAGCAAATGCCGGTATCGCGAAGGCCTGTGAAAAACTGCAGGGGCAATTCACCAGTGGTACCAATGCAGTTACCCAACGGGCTGCCATCGTTGCGCTGACAGGTCCATTGGATGCTACAAAGGAAATGATCAAAGAATTCTCCAGGCGCCGTGCGAGGATCAATGAGCTGATGAAAGAGATCAAAGGTTTTGAATTCGCGGAACCGGATGGGGCCTTTTATGCTTTTCCATGCGTGGATTATTATTTTGGAAAAACCGATGGGGAAGAGGTGATCAAAAACGCTGATGATCTCAGTATGTATTTACTAAACAAAGGGCATGTGAGTACGGTAACTGGATCAGCCTTTGGTGATGACCGGTGCATCCGGATCTCTTTTGCGAATAACATGGCCAATATTGAAAAAGGAATGGAGCGGATTAAAACTGCACTCGCGAAATTGAGTTGAGTTTTTTAATTTAAGAAAATCTAACCGCGAAGAGCGCAAAGAAAACGCAAAGAAGACGCAAAGTCATTTCGAGGTTGCTTTGCGTCTTCTTTGCGTTTGCAATTCAATGTGTATTATATGGCTGGTCCTTCGCGCCCTTTGCGTTTAATTGTTCATTCTTTCAGCCAGTCCAATCAATTTTCTATGTAGTTCCAGCACCTGGGGGATCAGCATTTGCTGTTCATCATTGATAATGATAAAATCACAAAGTTTCATTTTAATGGTCTCATCCAGTTGCCGGTTGATGCGGCTGTACACATCCTCACGCGAAACATTGTCACGGTCCATCACCCGTTTTACTCTCAATGCCAGCGGTGCCTGTACGCCAACTACATAATCCAGTCCGGATGCGGACCCGCTTTCAAAGATCAGCGCTGCTTCCTTGATCACGTAAGCGGTTTTTTGTCGCAACATCCATTCTTCCGCAGCCCGGATGGTAGGAGGATGCACAAGGGCATTGAGGAGTTCAAGTTTCTGGGGAGCACTAAAAACGAGAGCTGCGAGCCTGGATTTATTAATGACCCCATCTTCGTAAAGATCTTCCCCGAAATGTTCTTTGATGGAAGCCATTAATTCGGGATCAGTATTGTATAAAGATTTCGATGCCGCATCCGCATAATAAACCGGGATTCCGAGCAATTCAAAAACCCGGGCAACTGTAGATTTTCCCGATCCAATACCACCTGTGAGACCAATGCGCAACATGGGTATGAAGTTATGAAATTGAAACGTGTGAGGTTGATCAAGCTTTTAAGAAGAGGGGTTATTCCTTGTTCATAGTTACCCTATTTTGAATATGGAAATGAAACAGACCTTGAGGATTTTACAATCTCGGGCATGGATTATATATTAGCTTCCATAATAATAATCTTAATTCCTATGCAGGTATCATTCCGTAAATCATTTATCATGGTGGTTTATATTTTAACTATTTTCTCCAGCATCTCCTCGCATGCCCAGGTTGAATTTAAGAATCCTTTCTATACGCATCGTGAAAATGTGACAGTCAGTATTGAAAAAGTTGTTGTGAAGCCGAAGTCCATGATCTTTCAACTGGAATACGATGGTGGAATTTCATGGAAGCTCCCGAAAAATACCGGCTTTTATAATTTCCTGGGCAAGCCTTATCTCTACATTATAGGAGGTGGTAGTTTTTCACTTAGCGATGGAACCGTGCCGCAGGGTGTTCCAGCCATTCGCTATGATCATTACGCGGGGCCGGTGAGATCAACCAACCCACCGAAGAAAAAAACCATGGTTGTAGAATTCCCTTTCAGTGCCGGCCGCATGTTTTTCAATATTTTCA
>CBDUBK010000410.1:0-3169 GCA_965365375.1 uncultured bacterium
GTCTGATTGTTGTGCAAACTCTATGGAACGGTCACATTCAACAATAGCCTCCGCATATTTTTCTTCATTCTGCAGCACCTGCGCCTGGTTGAGGTGATAATCTGCCTTACCTGAAGTATCGTTGATGGTATAGGCCAGCGTTTTCGCGAAATCAAGCAGGTTGGCCGATTCTTTTTTATCAAGGTTATTATAAAGTGTTACCGCTTCTTCAGCAAATGAGGCTACCAGCCCGTTCTTTTTGATATCATAACGGTAATCCGGCAGGAGTTGCGCCAGTTTATTTTTGTCCTTATATACAGGGAAGAGTGCTTTATAAACATCAGGCTTGGTATAGGGAGCATTGTTGAGCACCCAGGTGGCAAAAGTTTCATTGGCCTTAAAATCCTGAGCAATGTATTTACCGGGAAAATGTTTTACGAAAAGCAGGTAACCCATCAGTGCGTCACGGTCAATATCCCGCATCACTTCCAGCACACTCTTTCCTTTGAAACGGCTACCGATCAACGGTTCCCTGAGTGCTGCCTGCTCAGGCATATCTTTTACAAATTCATAAGTCTCCTTGATATCACTGATGATGATCCTGATCAGGGAATCCTCCAGCTTTTTACTGTCTTCCTTCCATACCTCGGCCAGGCTGTATAAAGGCCATCTTGAAATATCCCTGAATTCGATATTGATGAATGCCAGCTCGGAAAAAATACTGCGGTAAGGAAGCGCAGGTACTTCAATCTTTACGGAAATGATGTCATCCTTGGCTACCCTTACATTTTTCTGGTAAGGATCTATATAACACCAGGCTTCTCCTGTTTCGGAGGAAATAACCCATCCAAATCCTGCTTCTGTAAAACTTACGGATGGTTTACCAGCAGTGGCAGGTTTCCAGCGGAGGCAAGATTTTACGAGCAGGCCTTTTTCAAGCTGTACATCATAAGTGGCTGCACGAACGAGAAATGAATCATTGCGGATGGTAACACTGTCAATTCTGAAAAAAACTTCCCGGATATCTGCTTTCCGCTGGGCGGCAACGGGGCCGGCCAGGCATAAGGCAACCAGGAAAAAAATGCATGTTTTTCTCATGATAAAAATGGTTTGACAGGGCTGTAAGGAACATATTTTAATACAACAAGGCAATACCCACCAGAACGGATATTCCTATTTATCGTTGAGTACCATAAAACTGGCTGTAACAATGCCAATCTCGTCGGCCTTTACTCCCGAAATGGCCCGCGTCTGGCTCGCGTTTTCCCCAAAAAGATCATCCAGCACCACCTGGAAAGAGGTCATCTCTGCTCTCTGCCGGGTATGTTCCAGCACACTTCTCAGGTCCAGGGGCTCTCGTGAAACGATCACCTTCAGAAACTCCCGCCCCGAAGGCGTGTTGCGGCTTACGCCGAGTTTGCGGGTCACCTGGCTGTTCTTGTCAACCATATAATCAGAGGCCTCACGGGTGGGTGTAGGATAAAGAACAGAAACCCTGTTGTCAGGAGTTATATCCAGTACCGTGTAAAACAATTTCTCGTCGCTGTTGTTCACAATTTTTAGCGCATAGTTTTCACCGGGAGACAGGGTAAGATCATTTTCACCATGAGCCTGCGCTGGTACGATCTCCGCCTTTACAAACTGAAGGAGGTCTCCTCCATCAGGAAGTGTTCTGAGGTATCGGAGACGGATGGTGTTTTTGATGGCCAGTACGAGTCCGGATATATCTGCATCCGAAAGTGTAGCAGCTGCATCCAGTTCTTTTTCCCAGCGGGTGCTGTCAATAGCATCCACCAGCTGCACGAAACGTTTATCCTTTACCTGGCTGTCCAGGTCAATCATCAAGGAAGCCTGTTCGCTGATGGTGATAAAGGCAAGCGATTTAAAAGCATTTCTCAACCTTTTCTCCAGTTCACGCCCCTGTTTATTTTGTTTGCTGAGTTTGAATTTGATCGTTGTTCCGAATGGACCATAATGCATAACGCCCATTCTTGCTTCGTAGGCTATTTCTTTCTTCAAAGACAAACTGCTTCTGCCATAGGCTTTGAAATGATCGGCCTTTTCAATGAACCCCTTGCCGATGCTGGTGTTGGTCCCGGGAAGATAGATTTCAATGATGGAACCTGGCAACATTCCATCCATTGTTCCTTTATCAATGCTGAAAAGAGTATCGGCCTGCTCTAACCGGCTCAGTTGAATGATTTCTTTTTTAGGATTGTATCGCCCGCTGAAAACCACCTGCCGGGTATTGCCTTCGATCATGGGAATCTGCGAAGGATGCTGGGCCTGGATGAAGGCCTTTATTCTTCGAAACAATTCATCATAATCGCTGTCTTTTCCCAGTTCACTCATGGCTTTGTAAAAGCCATAGGAAAGGCTTCCTACCTGTTCATTTTGTCCGCCTGCATTCACTTCTGACTGGAAGTTCTGCTGGTGGGGACCCGAGCCGCTGATCACCACCATATTGGAAGCATCGGTTGTGAGCTCATCAAAAAAATTATCTTTTAATGGACGGGCGATAAAAGTTTCCATGGGATTCTCCGGATCCAGGAAGGGTTGTGGTTCACCACGGCTGATTGCAAATTCTGAAGCTCTTGTGGCTGTACCGGAATGACAGGCATCTATCAATACCAGCAGGCTTCCATTGCTTCCGAGCTTATTGCGGATGGCATTGAGTTTGGGAGCAAGATCATCATCACGTAAATGATTTTCTCCTGTATAAACACCCGGGAAGTATTGCGGCTTTTTTACATCGTAAGGAATGAGCGCCTCATCAAAGCCATCATCTTCATCACGGCCTGTTTCTTTCTGGTCACGGATCTGCTGGCCATGCATGGAGAAATGAATGAGGACTATATCGTCTTTATTAACCTTTGCTGCGAGTGCATCCAGTGACCGGAGTATGGCTGCCTTGGTGGCTTGCGCGTCTTTGAGTGAATCTATCTGCTTGGATGGAAATCCATTTTTATACAATGCGGCCTTGATGTATTTGATATCATTTACGGAGGCGATGGGTGAGATATTGCTGCCCGGCATGTATTTGCCCACAGCTACAATGAGTGCATGTTTCTGCTGGGCATGAAGGCAGGTTGATATCAATAAGCAGCTGAGTAAAATGAATGGTCGCATGTAGTCCTGGTTGTTTCCAAAGTAATGAAGATGGCTGAAGAAAAGAAATGGCATAAGTGAA
>CBDUBK010000411.1:0-3162 GCA_965365375.1 uncultured bacterium
CCAATGACAGCTCCGTGCTCATTGCTAGCAACGGACGCAGTGACCTGTTTTTTTATGAGCCCACAACCTTCAGATTATTGAACACCCTAACTGTACGTGAGAACGGGAGTTTTGTACCCAATATCAATGAACTGGAATATGTGAATGGAATGATTTATGCCAACCAGTGGAACTCTAATTATATTTTCAGGATCGATGCCCGCACCGGGGAAGTAACTGGTAAAATGGATCTGACTACCATCTATCAGAGAGAAAAAGCAGTGAATGCATCTGCCCATGAAATGAATGGTATCGCTTATAATCCTGATACGAAACTTTTTCATATCACAGGTAAGAACTGGTCACAGACCTACCTGCTTCAGTTTCCGCATTAAGCTTTTTCAATAATATAGATCAAAGAACTGCAACGGTCTTTGTTGAAAAAAGCAGTGATGTTGGATCTTAAGCCGCGAAGCCCTGCGCCAATCCATCTTGTTGTGCCATTTTTATATTTACTGCTCAACAGGCTGATATAAAAACTGTCAAACCACATTGGTTTTTTGGCAACAATCTTCAATCCATGCCTTTTCACCAATGCCTCCATGGATCCTGGAGTGAAATGATACAAATGCCTGGGTACATCATAGGCAGCCCAGAATAATTTGTAAACATTGCTGTCCACAGAAGTATAATTAGGGACCGCTATAAAGATCTTTCCACCTGGTCTTAATAATTCTTTCAGGCGCCGTATATATTCATGGAGATTGTGGACGTGCTCCAGTACATGCCAGAGTGTAATAGCATCATATGAATTTCTTTCCAGTTGTTCCAGGGTACTGGTTTCCTCCAGATCGAGATGATACAATGATGCTGCCTGCTTCCTGGCGCCTTCATCTGGTTCAATACCTTTCACCTCCCAGCCTTTTCCTTTCATGGTATGGAGAAATGCACCGGTACCTGCACCAAGATCGAGTATGCTTCCTTTAGGTTTTGTCTGGCTGATGATCAGTGAAGCCTTCTGGTCGAGCGTGAATTTTCTTACTGACTGGTATAAGCTGTTAACCAGTCCTTTTTTGGTATTGCTGTGCGAGATATAATCTTCCGACTGGTAATAAGTCCCGATGGACTCCTCATCAGGCGCATCCTGCGTAAACCGCAGCTGGCATTCACGGCATTGCCAGATCACAAACTGCTGCTGGCTAACCGAATGATCTTTTGCCGTAAAAACCGGGTCTACCTGGCTGCTGTCGCAAACCGGGCAACGGGAATGATGCACTGTATTCATAAGAAGGCTGCAAATTAAGCATTCACTGCTTAGGAAACCTTCCATTGAAGTCCGGAAGCAGTAACCTGGAAATTGTTGAGGAAGAGATAAACAAGGATGGCTATTATTGCCAGCACCAGTATGATCCAGCCTGCAAGCATATGGTATTCTTTCGCAGGTGCCTGCTGGTTGAGCATATCACTCACTGCACCTGATTGCATCTCCTGGTCACCTACCAGTACATGGTGCTGCGCATTATTCCGGGTAACCTTCAAAGCCGGTACCGGTTGTAAGGATGATAACTTCAGTGGCTGGGGTTCAAAATGTACAGATCTTGATTCCAGTTTCAATGTGCCGAAATCATTCCATTGAAATGGCTCCCGCCCGATCCTTTCTTTCAGGTTGGCACCAAAAGAATGGAGCGCATCCCTGCCGGGGTGATCACGAAATGAAAAAAATTTATACTGGTGTTCCGTCACCTGGTCCTGGCTGCTGAACCTCATATGATAGACCGGCGCCGTAAAGAGCTTATCTGCCACATCATGCTGGGGCGGTTCACAAACCAGCTCAAAGCTGCCTATATGAGGAATACACACACGTCCATACTGCACCAGGTATTTTGTAAATAATGAAAGCACTTTAGTTGATTTGAGCGAACGAAAATACAACTCCGCCCAAAAAGTTGAACCCATAAACAGGATATTGGTTCCAGCGCTGGTATTCTTTATTGAAAATATTGTTGAACTGGGCCCATAATTTAATGTTCTTCACCACTTTGAATTCCACCCCGGCACTCAGGTCCATCGCCATGGGCAGGTTCTTCCGGCCATCTTTGGTTAATGACCAGGGTCCGTCGAAGGCAAACAGGGTACTGTTCACATACAGGTCTTTCAGCACCTGCACCTTCATGGTTGTTTTCCATTCCAAAGGCAATAACCCCCAGGCCTTATCGAGGTCTTTTGTTTTGAAGGTATTGATGCTGAGATTGGAAACTACAGAGAATTTCTCTCCTACCGTATAACCTAGTTCACCCCCCAGGCTCATCATCTTGAGATCACCTTCACGTTGTACAATAAAGGATTTACCATAAGCTGTATCATTTACAAACAAAGGCTGGTTATTGAGTTTGTTCAAAGCAATTTTAGCACTGTAATTGAAATGGTCTCCTACTGCTCCTTTGATACCAGCATACCTTTCTTCTATCCAGGTATTGTAAACGGTATCAGGCGCGAAGATCCATGGATTGAATCCCGCCAGGTACTGGAAGCCGCTATTGCGCATCTGTCCTGTCCATCCCACCTGGAAGGAAAATGCCAGGTCCTTCGCATTAAACTCCATCATCACATTCGGAAATAATTTGAAATCACCGTTATCCCATGATGGGCGGATACCGGCCTGCACGTTCACATTGGATTGTTTGAAATGAAAGGATGGAGAAAAAGCGAAATAATTATTTGACAGGGCTTTTTTATTGTCTGGCCTGAACCTCGACAAACTTCCTGTGAAAGCCAGGTCAATAGCAAATTTTTCACCAATGGATTTTTGAAGCGGCAAATGCAGGTAAGCATTGCTTTCAGAATTATTGGCGCGGTCATGGAACACATCCATCCTGATCTCGGGCGCATAACTCAAACCGAATTCGGTACGGTTGATATTCCTGAAACTTACACGGCTTCTCCATGTCTGGTAACGTACTTCGATACTGTCTTTTGGAAAGGAAAGTGTTTTGGGTTCATAACCATAACGGTTATATACTTCCTGGAACCCGCCAAAACGTACATTCCATTCCATATTCCTTGATGCCTTGAAAAATCCATTCAGGTCAATGGCACTGTTGCTGTAATCCTGGAAGGGAATCTTTCCTTTTGAAGAACTGTGACGGGCATATATATTCAATCCTGCATCTTTGCCATTTCCAA
>CBDUBK010000412.1:0-3159 GCA_965365375.1 uncultured bacterium
GGAGAAAAGGGATAATGATGTTTACCGCAGCATTTTTGAAGCCAAGCCCATTCCGGACAGCGCTAGGGCCGAAGCTATAGAAAGGCAGCTGGAAGTGGCCCACGTGGAAAGCCTCCAGGGTTATGAGCTGATCAGTTCCATCCAGACCAGCCTTTCCAATCTGAGTTCAAGGATCAATGCACAGAAGAAATCTTACCAGGAACTTGGAAACCTGCTGAACAACAAGGAAAAATTATTAGCTGCTACTCCGGCAATCCAACCCGTAAGCAATAAAGACCTGAGCCGTATTGCTTCCGGTTTTGGTTACCGTATAGATCCTGTTTATAAAACAGTGAAATTCCATGCAGGTCTTGATTTTACAGCTCCACAGGGTACTCCCATTTATGCTACAGCGGATGGCGCGGTGAAAACTGCCGGACTGAGTGATGGTGGTTATGGAAATTACGTGGTCATCGATCATGGATATGGATATGAAACCCTTTATGGTCATATGGTGCGCATCAAGGCGCGAAGAGGCCAGCGTGTGAAACGCGGAGAAGTAATAGGATATGTTGGCAGTACCGGTAAATCAACAGGTCCCCATTGTCATTACGAGATACATAAAAACGGCCAGAAACTGGATCCTGTTTATTTCTTTTATAACGATCTGAGCCCACAGCAGTTTGACCAGTTGCTGAAGCGTGCAGCAGCTTCCAACCAAAGCTTTGATTAAGATACACCAGGTTAAAATGTGTATTAATTAATCTCTATATTTTCCACACCGTCCTGTTTCATGAGGCAGAGTTCTTATTTTTGGCTAAGGCATGGACAAATCATTATCACAGATCACCTTCGAATTTTTTGGAGCTGCGGAAGATCCCAGGCCTTACGTACAGGTACAACAGGAACCAGTAGAGAAAGCGCCTGCGAAACCTGCACGCGGCAGAAAATCTCTGAAGGATATGGAATCAGATGCCGGACAGGTTGAGGTGCCGGAAGATGAAATACTTTTCCAGAAACAGTATTATTCCATTGGGGAAGTGGCCTCCATGTTCAGGGTCAATACTTCACTCATCAGGTATTGGGAGAATGAGTTTGATATCCTGGAACCACGCAAGAACAGGAAGGGTGACAGGTTCTTCAAACCTTCCGATGTCAAGAACCTGCAAATGATCTATGACCTGCTGCGCCGCAGGAAATTTACAATTGAAGGTGCCAGGGATTATATCAAAAAGAATAAACAGGCCAGGGAAAAATTCGAGATGATCCAGTCCATGCAGAAACTGAAGTCCTTCCTGCTGGAACTGAAGGCCAGCCTTTAAGCACAACGCTTGCTATCGTAACACAATCAAATTACAGCATCTTTAACAGCAGGCATTGCCATGCTTTTTAATTACCGCTTAATTTTATAAGACTATGAAGCAATTACTCGTTCTCCTACTGGCAGGCATGATAGCAGCACCGGCAATGGCTCAGGATACCCAGGTAACAGTTGAATCCAACGGAACCAAGATCATTAATGGTTTCTTCACGCAGCGTCAGCTGGCAACTGATTCGGCTTTTTTATGGTATGCCCAGAACAGGCAGGGTTTTGTACCTGATCAAAATGCCCTGCAAACTTTGAAAGCTAAAAAAGACTCTGTCAATTTTGTAGTTTTTGGTGGCACATGGTGTGGTGATACCAAAACGCTTCTTCCTAAGTTTTTCGCTCTTACTGATGCAGCCGGTCTTTCACCTGATCGTGTTACCATGATTGGTGTTGACCGCAGCAAAAAAACGATTCATCACCTCCATGATGTTTTCAATATCAAAAATGTTCCAACCATCATCGTGATGAAGAATGGCAAAGAGATCGGCCGTGTTGTGGAATATGGAAGGTATGGGATGGTGGATAAGGAACTGGGGGAGATTATTGGGGGTAGCCATTAGCCATTAGCTTGACATTCTTTAAGTCCGGTTAGTTCTTTTACCGCAGAGAAAATGAGAACCAGCCTTCGCTAAAGCTACAGCTGGCGCAGAAGGAGATTACGCAGAGAGAGAGAGGCAAATAGTTATTTTTTCTTTGCGATTTTGCGACTTGGCGTGAAATAAACCCGCAGATCATGGAGCGATTGCAATTTCCTTTCCTTCCAGGGCGATCTTAATATCAAGTTCTTCCATTTTCTGCAGCACAAAATAATTCAGCTTCTGTTTGATCTCGTTGAATTTGGCTCCTTCCATATTGGGGGTGAAATATTCAATGAATACAACAAAGGCCTGTGCCCTGATATCATTAAAAAGAATATTGAAGTTCAGGATCTCATCAATGCCTGTTAAAAGGGTTTTGATCTCTCCCGTGAGTTGTTCAATCTTACCGGGAGGTGTCTGCAGGCTGATGAATAAATTCAATTCACCCCTGATCTGTGATCGCAGGGTTACATTATCCAGAATACTGTCCACCATCTGTTTGTTAGGCACGGTTACATAAGACTTGTCAACTGTTCTGACCCTTGTGCTTCTTAAACCGATCCTTTCGACGGTGCCTGATACCTGCTGCACTCTTACAAAATCACCGGTAGTGAATGGTTTATCAAAAAAGATCACAAAGGAAGCGATCAGGTTTTCCAGGCTTTCCCTTAATGCAAGTGCGATGGCTGCACCCACAATACTCAAACCTGTCAGTAGCGTTCCAACATTGTAATTAAAGGCAAAATGCAAAAGCATTACGCCACCGATGATGCCCATGATCACCTTGAGGAAATCACGAAAGAAAATGATCAGCTGGTTGTCTGCCTGCGTAGCAGTAAGATTGGCTCTTGACTCCAGCACGCTGGCAATAAAATCGATCACCCGCAGCAATAACCAGGTAAGCGCAATCACCTGGATGGCAATGCCAATCGACAGCAGGATATTTTTGAGATGGAACTTATATAAGGTGATATTTAATACTTCCGGGAAATTGAGCCTGTAGAGGGCAATGATGGAAACGGTGATCACCAGGAAAGTACCGAGTGGGTGAAGGATCAGGTCAACAAATTTTTTCTGGTCAAAATCCTTCCAGGCCCTTGTAAAAATCTTGCAGAGCAGCACGGCGATATACCTTGAGATCACCTTGTTCAGCACAATCACAAAAAGGATGATACCCAGGATCCATGCATAGTCCCTGATGGGATTATCTAAAAATTCACGGTTGAGAAATTC
>CBDUBK010000413.1:0-3148 GCA_965365375.1 uncultured bacterium
GAGGTCCGGAAGGTTTATAGATCTTCATCCATCCAATATCAATATCAGCGATACTTTCCAGTTTAAAGCCAATGCGGTCGATATATACCGGCTGGGCTTTTACAGCAATGGCTGAAAAAAATACCAGGATTGCGATTGCCGAAAGCTTCCTTCCAACAGTTCCCTTGAAATGACGATTTGTAATTCCCGTGAATGAAAAAAGATTATTTTTCATGATGAGTGGTTGAAGAATGAACAAATCTTCCTACAGTTTTTGTCCAAGTATCTTTCCCGAAGTGCTGATACCGGTGTTCACCGTTGCCCTCATTTCAGCACCACCCAGTGTTACCGGGCCAGATTTCACGGCTGCGCCTACAATCACTCCTCCATCCGTAATACCTGAATTATCCCACTCCACCGTTCCTGCCACCGTGCCCTTTGCCTGGAGGCATTTAGGCCCGATACCCTTACTCACTCCAATGATAGCGCTTCCGGAATAGCGGCCTGTTTCAACATTGTCGTCGAGGTTGATCTTTACACCACCGAAATTGAATTCACCCTTAAGATTGCTGCAGCTTGATGTAATCTTGTAAATACCGAGGTTCATGGTGCTTACATATTTGCACGCGATATCATCGAAATTCCTGAGTGAATCGGTGCGGGGCTTTTCTTTCAACGGAGGACACCAGCTACTTTTTGCCTTGAATCTCACTGGCTGATCTTTTACCTGTGTGAGCCATGCAATCTGCGCCCTGAGTTTGGTAACCTCGAAATCTTCCGGCCATTGTGTGTACTGGCAATAGTAAACCAGGTCGTTTGTTTTCCTGGCTGCATACGAAAGATAACTCCGGTATGCCTGCTCCAGCGGACCATTCATGTTCCTGAGAAAATTGGTACGGATATCATTTTCATCCTGACAGATCTCTTCAAGGGGGTTGGGTTTACCTTCTCCAATGAGGTCTTCATATTTTTTGTCCAGCTCTTTCTGTCTTTCCGCCAATATTTCTTCATGTTCTCCAAGGCGTCCCAATGCCCTGGTTATTGGCTCCAGTTGTTTAGCGAAAACGAAAGAACGGTTGCCTTCCAGGTCATCCACCAGTGGTTTCAGTTTGATGAAAGCTTTCAACGCGTGGCCCGGCATCAACTGACCGTACTGCCCCGTATACCCGGCATTGATCATTTGCTGCATTCTTTTGGTGTTGGCTTCCATAGCAACGGCTTCGGCTTTGGCAAGTTTCTCCTGCAATTCATCTATCCTTGACTGGCAGCGGTCTTTGAATTCACGCCACTCGATTTCCAGCCTTGCATTCTGTTCCACTTCTAGCGGATAGGCAGGCCAGGCGAATTTGCCAAGACCCAGCGCGTCCTGGGGCATGGGCTGGTCCCAGTCAAGGTCATCACTTTTCAATTCATAACCCAGCTTGCGGAGTTTATCCTGCTTCGCCACACTGTAAGAATGTGTAATACTTTTTTTGGCAGCAGCGATGGCTTTGGGAATATTGCCCCTGCTTTCTTCAATGAGACATTTCACAAGGTTGGCCTGCGGATGGGCGGCATAAATACGGATGGCACTGTCAGCATATTTTTCAGCCCGTGCAATGTCGCCCAGTCCGAGCCAGGCCTGCGCCATATTATTGAGAAGGGTACTGTTGTTGGGATAAGATTTGTTGAGATTTTCAAGAATCGGCAGCGCCAGTTCCTCTGCACCACAACTGGTGAGGAAGGAAGCATAATTATTGAGATCATTCCCATTGTTCACGTCTGCCTTGCAGGCCTCTCCCATCAGGTAAAGCGCCAGGGTAGTTTTTCCATCCATCCATAAGCCAACCGCAGTGTTGGAGACCGATAATTTTTCACGTGACAGTTCATTGAGCAAAGCAATGGCTTTGGACCTGGTATTTGCAGATAATTGCGCAGCCACTGCCTTATGTGTACTATTGATAAAGGCAGGCATTTGCGCATGGGAGATTTTTGTTGAAAGCACCTTGTTAATCCTTGCCACATCTTTCAGAGGGACGATTCGTGCATCATCTTCAAAAGCTTTCTTCAGGTCTGCATCACTTACACCCGACATATTTTTCTGGACAGATTTAAAATCCGGCATTTTAAAACCCATGCTGTCCATCAATTTTTTATCTTCTTCGCTCATGCCATCCATCTCCTTCTGCATTTCCTTCATCATTTCCTCCATTTCCTTTTTGGTAGGAGGCTTGTCCTTTGACTGTTTTTTATCCTGTGAAAAGACAGTTATAATGCACAACAGTAAAAAAGAAAGGATCAAATATTTTTTCATGAAGCCTGGTTGAATGATTGATTGGTTAATTGTCTGCGATGAATAATGATCATCCTATTTTTTTGCCATGATCCAGCGGCCACCGCCTCTTACATTACTGCCACTGCCCCATGTGCCGGTGAGTTTGCCATTCGCATCCATTACGGCACTGAAAGAAAAAGCACCTCCATTGGTGTAGGTATAGGTACCGTTCAATTCATTACCCGAAAAGCTATAGGTTCCTTTTGCCATTACATTTCCATTTTGCGCGATCACGGACATGGTGTTATCTGCATTCAACTGGAATGAATAAAAATTCGGATCGCTGCTTTCTCCGTTCCCATAAGTGCCGGCCCAGGTACCCGCAATAGAAGGTGCTGCTTTCGCGGGCTGAATCCTGATCTGCGTGGAAGGTTTTTTTGTGTTTTTAGTGAACACAGGGGGTGGCGGGGGCGCCGGGTTATTGGTTTTTGTTGAAACCGCGGGTGTTTTAGGAACCACTCCCTGGCTGGAAGGAGGTGGCGGGGGCGGGGGCACCGAGGAGGTTCCGGGTTTTGGTGTGAAATCAACTTTCAATAAAATAATATAATTGCCATGATCCCTGCTGTTTCCAAGCGCTTCTTCATTGTATTGCACCGGTATTACTCCGGGTCCATAACCGAAATTGCTGGAAGCGATCCGCTGCATGATATTGGCATTGAACAGAACCGCCTTGGGTGAATAGTCACCATTCATGGTAATGCCGGTTAAAGCGCCCAGCACACCTTTAAAAAGTAAAACAGCCGTATTGTGTTTTGTATCCCAGTAATGCGCTTCAATGGGCTTCACGCAGATCAAGGTAGTGTCCGGTTCTTCAATGCCACCCGGAATCCAATTCCTTAGAGAGGGCGTCCATAA
>CBDUBK010000414.1:0-3145 GCA_965365375.1 uncultured bacterium
ATATTGTGACCACGGCAGGGCAGACCCTGGATCCTGAAGTTCTGAAATCAGAATATGATGTGGATTTTGACCAGATCTCCCAGAACGGTTCCGGTGCTTATCTCATGCCACTCACTGAAGATGCAAGAGCCAAGATGCTGCAAACCGGACTTGCTAAACAGATTGTTCCCAATACACAGGAGAATGATTTCCCGGTGTTTCCTTATGATTCCATTCACCGCTGGTCAAGGGATAATTTTGGTCCGATCTGGATTCCGAAGAAAGGTGAGAAGCTGGACCTGACACCTGAAAATTACAGCCTGTATGAAAGAGCTATCAGGGTTTATGAAGGCAACCAATTTGAGATGCGCAATGGCCAGTTCATGCTGAACGGCCAGGCAGTGACCTCTTATACTTTCAAAATGGATTATTACTGGATGATGGGAGATAACCGCCAGGGATCACAGGATTCCCGTTACTGGGGTTTTGTTCCCGAAGACCGTATCGTTGGCAAGGCCTGGCTCATCTGGTTCAGCTGGGAAGATGGTCCGCGATGGAACCGGTTGTTCAGAACCGTAAAATAACTAACTTTAAAATGTCTCGTCGATGGCGGGACATTTTTGTCTCTAATAACGAAATATGAAAGAAAGCAAGTTCGAATTCAACTATAAGGTTTTTGAAAGCATTGATGAATTGCCGGAAGACCAGAAACACCTGCTGGAAAAAGCAAGGGAGATTACAGCCAATGCTTATGCGCCCTACTCCAATTTCCAGGTAGGTGCAGTGGCCAGGATGGCTAATGGAGAAGTGGTGGTAGGCAGCAACCAGGAGAATGCATCTTTCCCTGCAGGCCTCTGCGCCGAAAGGGTGTTGCTTTCTTCTGTTTCCTCCCTGTATCCCAGGATCCCAATCGAAACGGTTGCCATCAGTTATAAAAGCGAACATGTAAAGAGTGATCACCCGATCTCTCCCTGTGGCATCTGCAGGCAATCGCTGCAGGAATATGAAAGCAGGGTGAATCATCCCATACAACTGGTACTGGGTGGCATTACTGGTCCTGTTTACGTGATTGACAGTGCGAGCAGGTTATTGCCGCTGGCTTTTACGAGCGAAGAATTGAGGTAGGCATTGGCTATTGGCTATTGGTCATTGGGACAAAATCCATCAACATCACGCCGTGCGTATGTTTCGCTTCCAGTTCCAGGAGCCATTTTTTTCTTTGCAATCCCCCGGCATATCCCACCAGTGACTGGTTGCTGCCTATAATGCGGTGACAGGGCACTATGATAGCGATATTGTTTTTACCATTGGCAGCGGCAACAGCCCTTATCGCTTTTGTATCCCCATATAATTTTGATAAAGCCTGGTAGGAAGTTGTTTTTCCATAAGGGATAGAGAGCAGCAGTTCCCAGACCTTTTTTTGAAACTCAGTGCCCTGCTGGTCCAGGGGGAGATCAAATACTTTCCTCGTTCCATCAAAATATTCATCCAGTTGCCGCATGCAGGCATCAATCAACGGATGTACCTCCTGCCGGGGAAGGTCTTCACCCTCTTCCATAAAATGGACCTGTATTATGTGATCATCACTACAGCGAATGAGCACATTGCCAAGAGGTGTTGGATGTATTTTAGAAAAGGATTGCATCAGCCGATCTTTAAACCATTGGAGACTTTCATCCCGGGTTCCAATAAAATTACATCATTATTCTCGTCATAAATTCCAAGCACAAGACATTCGCTGGTAAAGCCTGCGATATTTTTCGGGGGGAAATTGACTACTGCAATCACCTGTTTACCGGTTAAAGAAGCAGGGTTATAAAATTTCGTGACCTGGGCTGAAGAGTTTTTAACCCCCAATGGCCCGAAATCAATTTTCAACTGGTAGGCCGGCTTCCTGGCCTTAGGAAATTCTTTTGCTTCTATGATGGTACCAGTACGCAGGTCAATCTTTTCAAAATCTTCCCAGGAAATCATATTATTGGTTTGAGAAAAATGAGGTGCTATTTTATTCAAAGATAGCAGCCAGTTCCAGCAGTTCAGTGCGTTTGTACTGGTCCTTGTCGTTATCGAAACATTTGGATGTTTCTTCCAGCAAATGCTGGATCACTTTGATATTTGTTAAGGGCTTAAAATAGGAGGGAACAGGAGGGACCGATATTCTTTTAAAATAACTTTCCACATCCTTGTGACTGAAGACCATCCCGCTCGATGGGTCAATAAAAAATTCGATCTTATCCTGGAAGTCAGCCCCTTCTTCACTATAGCCTGGTTTGAAATACGCCAGTACAAATTGTTTGGGTATACTGATTGCTTTTACCGGGATGTCGAGCAGGTCGCAAAGAATCAGGTAGAGAATTCCATTGCTTAACTGGTTGCCTCTTTTTGATTCGAGTACTTTATGCAAGAGAAATTCATTGACATCACCATAAGCGATCTCGGTTCCTTTGAGGTTATAATAGCTGTATAAAATTCCTGTAACGATCCTGATCTGTTCCAGGGGCGTGAGATAATTATTCAGTTCCAGCCAGATATTGCGCCTGATCTTTTCCACTTCCAGGAGGGTAGCGCTCGTTGACAGATCGGGAAACTGGAATTTGGAAACCAGCAGGGCGCCAACAAGCAGATCATGATGACCTGCCAGGTTCCATTGCCTGAAATCTTCTGTCAGGTCAGTGTAATGAAGCCTGTGAATGATCAGCTCAATACGTTCCTGGATCTGTTCATTGGGAGTAGTTTCCCAGAGATGTTCAAGATTGGGGATGATGGTCTTTCCAAAATCTATGATCTTGTTGGTAACAGCTCCGAATACTTCTTCATCCGGATCATCGATCAGCCTGAATAACGCGGATATTTCTTTGTTTTCTTCCATAATAACCCTTCTCACTTTTTACCGGCGGTTGGCAGTATCTGGTTTTCAAATTCAACCTCTAAGGAAATATTCCTTGAAAGATACAAATCGAATTCTTTTTTTTCCAAGTCCGAAGTAAAAACTCTTTTCGGAATCGTGATCACCAGCATGGAGTTAATGTGCAAATAATAACAATCCTTTGTTTCCTGCTTTTTGATAATGGCTTTCCATTCATATTTACTTTCAGATGCATCATCCTTCAATACAATGCCTGCATCAGAAACCATAACTTCTGAAGATCGCAGCAAATTGTTGTTT